>JAYSRZ010000139.1:0-5445 GCA_043720775.1 Variovorax sp.
CGTGCCTAAAGCATCCAAACCCGAGCCGCACAAGCGGTTCACCGTGCTCCCCGGCATTTGATGCGGCAAGCCCGCCAAGAGAGACGCCATATGCGCCACATTGCGGTTGTCTTCCCCCGCTTGGTTCACACAGCCGTAGATCACATCCGTCACAGCCTCCCAATCTACAGCCGCATTTCGCGCCATCAAAGCTTTAAGCGGAATCGCGCCAAGATCATCGGTACGAACAGAAGACAAAGCGCCGCCGTAGCGGCCAAAAGGTGTGCGGATCGCATCAACGATGTAGGCGTGGTTCATGATGCCGAGCTCTGAATATCTAAACCAACAAGCTTTTCGAGTTCTCGATGTGTTAAGCCATCAATGCTGTCTATCACTTGGAGGCCGGTGCGAGTACAAGCGAAGCTGGCAAGATCGGTATAAATACGCTGCACGCAGGCTAAGCCGGTAAGAGGATAGGTGCAGCTCTGAACGATCTTGCACGTACCTTGCTTAGTGAGCAAATCCATCATCACCCAAGTCTCTTTCGCACCTGTAGCCAGATCCATCGCGCCCCCCACAGCCGGAATAGCATTTTTCTCGCCCGTATGCCAGTTGGCCAAATCTCCACGGGCGCTCACCTGAAACGCCCCAAGCACGCAGATGTCAATATGCCCTCCTCGCATCATCGAAAAACTGTCGGCGTGATGAAAATATGCGCCACCGGCCAAAAGAGTGACGGGCTGTTTGCCGGCGTTGATCAAGTCGTAGTCTTCTAACCCCGAAGCAGGCGCAGCGCCCATGCCGAGGATGCCGTTCTCGCTTTGGAGAACAACTTCTCTGTCGGCGGGCAGGTAGTTGGCAATCAAGGTGGGCATGCCAATGCCGAGATTGACATAGGCACCATCGTAGATGTCACGCGCGATGCGCTCGGCCAATTGCTCCTTGTTGCGGCGCTGATAGTTCATGCGCTTTCCTTTCTGAAGCCGCCAGCTTGGGTGGCCACGCGATGGATTCTGACGATCTGTTGCACAAAGATGCCCGGCGTGATCACGGATTCAGGATCGAGGCTTCCGAGCTCGGCTATATCGTGAACGGTAGCTACGGTCTTCTTAGCAGCCATCGCCATGATGGGGCCAAAGTTGCGTGCCGTCATGCGGTATGTCAAGTTGCCCCAACGGTCGCCTCGCTCAGCTTTGATCAGCGCTAGGTCAGCATGGATGGGATGTTCAAGCACCTGCATCTGCCCATTGAGTTCGCGGGTTTCTTTCCCTTGAGCCAAATCCGTGCCATATCCCGTGGGTGTGAAGAAACCGCCGATGCCGGCACCGGCGGCGCGAATGCGCTCTGCGAGAGTACCCTGGGGTACGAGTTCAAGTTCAATCTTGCCGCTGCGATACAGCGCATCGAAAATATGGCTGTCAGTTTGGCGCGGGAAGCTGCAAATAATTTTGCGAACGCGACCCGTCTTCAGCAATGCAGCGAGCCCCGTGTCGCCATTGCCAGCGTTGTTGTTGACGACAGTCAGATCACGTGCGCCCTGCTGGATCAGGCCATCAATGAGTTCGTTCGGAATGCCGGCTGTTCCGAAGCCCCCGATCATGACGGTGAAGCCATCTTGAACGCTATGAAGTGCATCTGCAATAGAGGGTGCGATCTTATTGATCATTTAGAGCTCTGCCGAAAGAACTTTTTGAAATTGCTCGATTGCGTCAGCAAACTCTGAAGGCTGCTCGACTGCGCTGAGATGACCGGCGCGCAAGTATTTTATTTTCGATGAGGCAATATGTTCGTGAAGATACTCAAGCATGGATGCCGGAGTGGCTGTGTCGTAATCGCCTGAAATAAGTAGGGCAGGTGTTGTGAGTTTTTCAAGTGCAGCGCGAAAATCAATGTGAGAAACAGCTTCGCATGCGGCTGCATAATTTTGGGGACGCATAGCGATTAAAGTTGCATGCAGTTTCTCAACTACTTTTGGCATATCAGCTCGAAAACTGGGACTAACCCATCGTTCAATCGCCATATCTGCGATGGACGACAAGCCGTTTGTCGTAACGGCTCCAATTCGAGTCGCCCACATGCGCCTAGCGGATTCGTCGTAGTAATGCGTTGTATTCGCCAACACAACACCCGAGCAATGATGCGCATACCTGGTTGCCAAATCAAGCCCAACCATTGCTCCCATAGAAACCCCCACGTATATGTAAGGTTTCATATTGAGCTTGGTTAAACGAGTGACTACAGCATCTGTAAACGCTTCAATACGCACACCCTGCAAGATGTCTGGCGATTGGCCATGCCCCAGATGATCAAAGCGGATCACGCGAAAATCCTTCGCGAGAATCTTTGCAACCTCATCCCACATCGATAGGTCACAACCGAGTGCATGCCCCAAAACAATGGGAAAGCCATGACCTTCTTCAATCAAATGCAGTGTTTGTGGCATGGAATAAACATCCTGCATTAGTCGGCCTTGATGTTACGTTCACGGATGATCTTTGCCCAGCGTTGAGATTCCGCTGCAAGATAGCTCGAAAACGCGTCACCCGTCAAACCAGCTGGCTCTGCACCCAAAACGAACATTCGCGCCTTCATTTCAGTGGATCGCATGCCTTCGTCAAGCGTCGTTTGAATCTTCTTAACAACCTCGTTGGGCGTGCCCGCTGGAACAAAGACACCAAACCAAGGCAGCAGCTCGTATTTGACCACCCCAGCTTGCTCAAGAGTGGGAATATCCGGCAGGGATGATGATCTTTTTCGAGTCGTCACACCCAGCGCTTTGAGCTTACCTGTTTGAATATGCGGCCGAGCTGATGAAATGCTGTCAAACATCATATCGACTTGTCCGCCAATCAGATCTGTGACTGCCGGGCCGCTGCCCCGATACGGAACATGCACCATTTGCGTATTGGTCAAAGCAGAAAATAGTTCGCCTGCCAAGTGAATAGAAGTACCATTCCCAGCAGATGCATAGGTGAATTTGCCGGGCTGCTTGCTTGCTTCGGCGATCAACTCCTTGACATTTTGAGCTTTGATTTTTTGCGGGTTGATCACCAAGACGTTAGGAACAGTCGCCAGCATGGTCACTGGGATGAAGTCTTTTTGCGGGTCATAGTTGAGCTTGGGATACAAGTATTTATTGGTCACCATACCAACTGAGGTAATTACCCAAGTGTGGCCATCAGCGGGTGACTTTGCCGCTGCATCAACACCGATGTTGCCCCCTGCGCCCGGGCGATTCTCAATCACGATGGGTTGCCCCAACTTGCGCGAAGCCTGCTCGCCCAAAGCACGTGCAATTGAGTCCATCGCTCCTCCTGGCGGGAAGGGCACAATCCATTTGATCGGCTTTTCAGGCCAAGCAGCTTGCGCAGACAAAGCCAAGCAAAGAGTCACTGCTGAAGCTAGTTTTTGAACGATATGAAATTTTGTTTTCATCGTAAATCCTGATGATTAAATCGCAGAAGGGTGCTGAGCAAGAGCCGTGACCTTGATCTGCATGTAGGGAAACAAAGGCAATCCAGACAAGAGCTGATGGAGCTCATCGTTGCTCGCAACCTCAAACACGCTGTAATTCGCATACTCGCCAACGACGCGCCATAGATGCGGCCACTGACCCAAGCGCTGCAAGTCTTGTGCGTAAGCCTTTTCTTGCTGCTTAATCAGAGCAGCTTGCTCAGGTGGCATATCGTGTGGAAGCTGCACACTCATAAAAACAAGGAATAGCATGTAATTTACGCGGCTTGCGCGCCCATGTCGATAAAAGTTGGATGCAATCCGCTGCGAGCGCGATCAAAGCGTTTGATTTTTTTCTCATCAACCTCGATACCAAAACCCACGCTTTGCTGATCACTTTCTGGCAGCATCACTTCAAAGTCGCGATAAAGCAGGGGCGCATAAACAATATCGTCAACCAGCAAACGGGGGCCAAACAACTCACAGCCGTGATGTTCATCGGGCAAAGTATTGAAAACCGACAAAGAAGCGGCACTGCCTAGCGAAGTTTCTAGCATCGTGCCGCCATACCAATCAAGGCCAGCAGCGCGCGCGATCGACGCCACTTGCTTGGTGCGAAGTAATCCACCATGCTTGGCGATTTTTAGTGAGAAGACTTGGCAAGCTTGTGCGCTGGCTAGCTGAAAGGCTTCATGCGTGCTACATACCGATTCATCAGCCATCATCAGCGCTGAACCTGCCAGTTGCGAGAGCTTCTTCAAAGCCTCCACGTTCCAGTAAGCGACAGGCTGCTCTATTAAAGACACACCGGAATCGATGAGCTGAGGTACATATCGCAAAGCAATATTGGTATCCCATGCTTGATTGACATCAACTGTCAAGCGAGCCCGCCCATCCAAAGCTTTCGCTATGGCACGCACATGTTCAATATCAGCGTCGGGCGTACGCGCACCGATTTTGAGTTTGAAAGTTTTATGCCGCTTGGCCTCCAAAGACTGCTGCGCCTCCTCAATGTCGCGCATCACACTGCCAGAGGCAAGCGTCCATGCGACGGGGAGTGAATTTCTAACAGAGCCGCCGAGCAGTTGAGCCACAGGCATGCAACGTTCGTGCGCACTCGCATCAAGCATCGCTTGCTCTACTGCAGACTTAGCGAAGAAATTTCGCTTGCAATACTGATCCATAGCTAGCAATGCTGCTTCGGTGTTGTGAACGCAGTGGTCTTGCAAGGCTGGTGTCAAGTAGCTTGAAATAGCGTGAACGATGCTCTCGGGAGACTCTTCGTTCCAAGAAGCGCCACCAATGGTCGTCGCCTCCCCCCAACCAACAGCACCATCGTACGTCTCCAAACGGACGATGACGCAACTGAGCTGATGGATCACACCAAAAGAGAATTTGTGCGGACGAATCGTGGGAATATCCACAATTCGAGCCACAATTTTTGATATCAATGACATGAGTTCGCTCGTTCGGATAATCGATTTAAGCGCGTTTCTTGGCAGGAGGTGTGTTGCCCAAAACGATGTCAACTTTGGCCGCATTGCCACTCATCGTAGCAATCAGTTCGGAGTGCATTGCCCATGGATCATTTTTAATCTGAGCGTCGCTCTGAAAATAGACTTGCGTCGTTAGAGGCAGATACACGGGATGTGTAATGGTCAAATGGACGTGCGCGGGGCGAAGCTTTCCTGCATGCTGCTCGAAGCCTTCTAAGCCCGGTGGTATGTTGTATTTTCCGGGCATCACCGTATCCAAAACAAATTCACCTTTGTCATTCGTACGGGTTTGGCCGCGCAGGTTGTAATTTGCCGGTGCAATCACTTCATCGGGGGTTTTGACATCGTAGGCGCCTTTATCGTTGGCTTGCCACGCATCGATCACTGCATTAGCGACAGGCGTTTTGCAGTCAGGGCGCAGCACGCGGCCTGTGAGCGTCATGCGATTGCCGGATTCGCTGGCTTTGGCCAACATGATGTATCCCGCTTTAGAACTGGTAGCGGAGTTAGGGCGATA
>JAYSRZ010000140.1:0-1945 GCA_043720775.1 Variovorax sp.
GCGCGCGAGGAAGGCAGCTTTGCGGGTAACTTTGCTGTGTGCATCGAATCCGCCTACTGCTAATGTGCTTTGTGTCATCATCGTTCTACAACGTCTTAACCGCCTTCGGCGTGGACTTAATCAGTGTTTCCTTAATGCGTTCGCTTAGTAGTTGGCTTTCATGGCTTTTCTTCATTGCCTTTAGCTTGTCGACGGTGAACGTCGCAACATCATTAGTTTCGTCATGGTGTTGAACGCAAAGAAGAATCAAGTTTTCGTAGTCCGCCCGTTGCTTATCAGTCATATTTGGGTTGAATCGCTCGCCGCCAACATTTGCCGCCTCGATGTGGCAGATATTTGAGTTCTTCGCATTGTGGTCATTCACCAACCGACTTGTACAGCCCGGAAAGGCGCACTCGTTTCCTGACAAGGCAAAGAGACGCTTAAGTGTCTTGTCGGAATAAGCTCGTGGTCCAGTTGCCAATTTGTAACCTTTATATTTTCTACGCCCGAAAAGTCCATCTAACGTATAGCGTTCACCTGCTGACAGCACAAGATCAAGCAACTCGCAAATACTTCTGAGGAACGGCCGTTTTGGACTGAACTACGAAATTAGAGCAGGTGCAAAGCATCACGAATTTCTAAACCGCTGTCATGAATAAATTATGACTTACATTGAACTGTTTCTGATTGCTTTTACGCTATCCAAACGCGTTACCTTCAACTAGCTGCCGTGCCTAGTCGAATGCAGCAAGCGAGCGGCTTACGTGAAGTCGGTCTGTGAGCTTCGACAGGCTCAGCCCGAACGGATTGACGAGCAAAGAATCAACCCGCAGCGCGTTTGCTCAAGATTTCAAACGCTGGCAAGGTTTTGCCTTCTAGCACTTCTAAGAATGCGCCGCCGCCGGTGGAGATGTAGCTGACTTGTTTTTCTATGCCGTATTTGGCAATTGCTGCGAGCGTGTCGCCGCCGCCGGCGATGCTGAAGGCGCTGGATTCGGCGATACCCTGAGCAATGGCTTTTGTGCCGTTTGCGAAAGCGTCGAATTCGAACACGCCCACAGGCCCGTTCCACACGATCGTGCCGGCGGCTTTGAGTTGAGCGGCGAGGGTGGCGGCTGTTTTGGGGCCGATGTCTAGGATGAGGTCGTCGTCGGCTACGTCTGTGGCGGCTTTGACTGTTGCGGTTGCATCTGCTGAGAAAGTTTTGGCGCAGACGACATCGATGGGGATTGGCACGGCCGCGCCACGTGCTTTCATCGCTTCGATCACGGCTTTGGCACTGTCCAGTAAATCAGGCTCAGCCAATGATTTGCCGATTTTCAAACCGGCTGCCAGCATGAAAGTGTTGGCAATGCCACCGCCGACGATCAGGCCATCGACTTTTTCTGAGAGCGCTTTGAGGATGGTGAGCTTGGTGCTCACTTTGCTGCCTGCGACGATGGCGACGAGTGGGCGCTTTGGATTGGCGAGGGCCAGCGAAATAGCATCCATCTCCGCCGCAAGCAGCGGCCCAGCGCTGGCGATCTTTGCGTATTGAGCGATGCCGTAGGTTGAAGCCTCGGCGCGATGGGCTGTGCCGAAAGCGTCATGCACGAAGATGTCGCATAGCGCGGCCATTTTTTGCGCCAGCTCGGGCGAATTCTTCTTCTCGCCGATATTGACGCGGCAGTTTTCTAGCAACACCACCTCACCAGGATTCACTGCCACGCCATTGATCCAATTGGAGATGAGTTTCACAGGCTTGCCCAAAAGTTCGCTCATACGCACAGCAACGGGCGCGAGACTGTCTTCGGGCTTGAATTGCCCTTCCACAGGGCGGCCAAGGTGAGAAGTCACCATGACGGCTGCGCCCGCTTTGAGCGCCATCTCGATGCACGGAATGCTCGCGCGGATGCGCGTGTCTTCGGTGATCTTGCCGTTGTCATCTTGCGGCACATTGAGGTCAGCGCGAATAAAAACACGT
>JAYSRZ010000141.1:0-16435 GCA_043720775.1 Variovorax sp.
CCGCAAAGCCAGCCGCGATGCCAGCACGGTGCTCAAGGCTGATTACGTGTTGTTCTATAAAGAAAACATCCCATTGGCCGTGATCGAGGCCAAAAAGTCTGTGAGTGATGCCAAAGCCGGCATGCAGCAAGCGATCGAATATGCGGCCTTGCTCGATGTGCCTTTTTGCTTTTCCAGCAACGGGCAATCCTTCGTCTTCCGCGATGCCACCTCGCAGGCCGCTGAGCTGGAAAGCAACATTGCGATGGATGCATTTCCCAGCCCTGAAGAGCTTTGGCGGAAGCTTTGCGCTCATAAAGGCTGGAGCCCGCAGGCTGCAGCGGTCAACGCTCAGCCCTACCAAAGCGACAAAAAGCCCCGCTACTACCAGCTCACGGCGATCAACCGCACAGTTGAGGCCATCAGCCGGGGCCAAAATCGCGTCCTCCTCGTCATGGCCACAGGCACGGGCAAGACCTACACCGCCTTTCAAATCATCTGGCGCTTGTGGAAAAGCGGCGCGAAAAAGCGCATCTTGTTTTTAGCTGATCGAAATATTTTGATTGACCAAACCATGGTCAACGACTTTCGCCCCTTCAAAGGCGCTATGGCCAAGCTCAGCCCGCGCGGTAAGGGCATAGAAAAAAGCGACGGCAGCATAGAAATCTTGGATACAGCTATCTCGCCAAGCACCAAGCAAGTCAACAAAGCCTACGAAATCTATCTCTCGCTTTATCAAGCCGTCACAGGTACAGAAGAATCCGACGATATCTATCGCCAGTTCTCCCCCGATTTCTTCGATCTCATCATCATTGACGAATGCCACCGAGGCAGCGCCGATGAAGATTCCGCTTGGCGCGGCATTCTGAGCTATTTTTCCTCCGCCGCGCAAATCGGGCTGACAGCCACCCCGAAAGAAACCACCACCATCTCCAACACCGATTATTTCGGCGAGCCCATCTTCACCTACAGCCTGCGCCAAGGCATTGAAGATGGCTTCCTCTCGCCCTATAAAGTGATCCGCGTCGATCTGGATAAAGATGTCTATGGCTGGCGCCCGCCCGCAGGTATGCTCGATAAAGCAGGCCAGTTGATCGAAGACCGGATTTACAACACCATCGATATGAATCGCAGCCTCGTGCTGGAAAGCCGCGATATCACGGTCGCCGCCGCCATCACCGAATACCTCAAAACCACCAGCCGTTTCGATAAAACGATTGTCTTTTGCGAAGACATTGATCACGCCGCCCGTATGCGCCAAGCGCTTGTGAATGCCAATGCAGATATCTGCCGCGAGCAACCCAAATACGTGATGCAGATCACTGGGGATAACAAAGAAGGCAAGCAGGAGCTGGATAACTTCATCGATCCCGAGAAAACCTATCCCGTGATTGCCGTCACCTCGCGCCTCATGAGCACGGGCGTGGATGCGCAAACCTGCAAGCTCATCGTGCTGGATCAAAGCATCAAATCCATGACGATGTTTAAGCAAATCATCGGGCGCGGCACGCGCCTGCGGCCAGATTTAGGCAAAACATGGTTCACCATTCTCGATTTCAAGCGCGCTACAGATAACTTCGCCGATCCCGCTTTTGATGGCGATCCCGTGCAAATCTATGAGCCCCAAGCAGGCGAATCGATTGCCCCGCCCGATTCGCTGCCCGAGCCTTACCCGCCCATTCCCGATGTAATCGGAATGAGTGTGCAAGAAAACAGCAGCCTCCCCATCGGCCAGCCGCCTACCACCGGCCCCACAGGGTTAGACGCGCCGCGCAAATACATCGTTGGCGGCCAAGTCAGCGTGAGCGTGGCGCGGCAAAAAGTGCAGTATCTCGATGGAAGCGGCAAACTCATTACTGAGAGCCTGCGCGACTACACCCGCATCAATCTGCGCAAGCGCTTCGAATCGCTCGATGCTTTCTTGCAGACTTGGGGCGCACAAGAGCGCAAAGCTGCGTTGCTTGAAGAGCTTGAGCGCCACGGTATCCTGCTGCAAGCCTTGGCTGATGAAGTAAAGATGAGCGAAGGCCGCGAGATGGATCCTTTTGATCTCGTGCTGCATATTGCCTATGATCGCCCGCCGCTCACGCGCCGCCAGCGCGCCCAGCAGCTAAAAAATCGCTTCAAGCAGAACAATCTCTTTGCCCAATACGGCGGCACAGCCCGCAGAGTAATCGAAGCGCTGATCGATAAGTATGCCGATGAAGGCCTGCCCAGCTTGGAGAGCGAAGCCGTGCTGCGGCTGCCGCCTATGCCTGCTATGGGCAGCGCCGTAGAGCTAGTGCGCAGCTTTGGCTCGCGCGAGGCTTTTCAGCTCGCCATCACGCAAATCGAGCAGGAAATTTACCGCGCCGCGTGATTTTCCCAGCTGATCACTTACTATTAATTCAGTAGCACTCTGCGCAGGTTCTATGCCGGCGAAGTGCCCAAAACGCTTAAAAACACACTTATAAATCAGCTCAACAATGTCTAACCTCAGCCCCCTCATCAAATCCATCCAAGACATCATGCGCCAAGACAGTGGCGTGGATGGCGATGCGCAGCGCATCAGCCAGCTGACTTGGTTGCTCTTCCTCAAAGTGTTTGATGCGCTCGAAGAAGAAATGGAGGCCACCCGCAGCGCTTACAAAAGCCCGCTGCCCGATCATCTGCGCTGGCGCGCTTGGGCCGCTGATGCCGAGGGCGCCACAGGCGATGGCCTGCTCGATTTCGTTAACAACCAGCTCTTTCCTAAGCTCAAAAATCTGAGCGGCGATAAAGAAAGCAACCCACGTGGCTACGTGATTCGCAATGTGTTTGAAGATGCTTATAACTACATGAAAAGCGGCCACTTGCTGCGCCAAGTGATCAACAAGCTGGCCGTGATTGATTTCAACCGCCAAGCCGAGCGCCATCAGTTCAATGATCTCTACGAAAAGATCTTGAAAGATTTGCAGTCTGCCGGTAACGCTGGAGAGTTCTATACGCCCAGAGCCGTCACGCAATTCATGGTCGATCAGGTCAACCCGCGCTTAGGCGAGCGCGTGCTCGATCCTGCTACGGGCACGGGCGGCTTCCTCGTCTGCGCCATAGAGCATTTGAGAGCGCAAGTCAAAAGCTCTGACGATGAAGCCATGCTGCAAAAGAGCATCGGCGGCGTAGAGAAAAAGCAGCTGCCGCATATGCTCTGCGTCACGAATCTGATGCTCCATGGCGTGGAAGTGCCCAGCCTGATTGCGCATGGCAATACGCTCAGCCGCCCGCTGCGCGAATACACCGCTGCCGAGCGAGTGGATGTGGTGCTCACCAATCCGCCCTTCGGCGGCATCGAAGAACCTGGCATCGAGCTGGGCTATCCCGCAGACGTGCGCACCAAAGAGACGGCCGATCTCTTCCTCGTTTTGATCAAACATATCCTCAAGCCCGGTGGCCGCGCCGCCTTGGTGTTGCCCGATGGCACGCTCTTTGGCGAAGGCGTCAAAACCCGCATCAAAGAGCAGCTGTTAAACGAGTGCAATCTGCACACCATCGTGCGTCTGCCCAATGGCGTGTTTGCGCCGTATACCGGCATCAAAACCAATCTGCTCTTCTTCACCAAAGGCCAGCCCACCAAAGAGATTTGGTATTACGAGCATCCCTATCCCGCAGGCGTGAAGAATTACAACAAAACCAAGCCCATTCGCATTGAAGAATTCGAGGTGGAGAAAGCTTGGTGGGGCGATGAGAAAAACGGCTTCAAAGCCCGCGTGGAAAGCGAGCAAGCTTGGAAAGTCAGCATCGCGCAAATCAAAGCCGCAGGCTACAACCTGGATCAGAAAAATCCCAATGCCGAAGCCGATGAAATTCACGATCCCGATGTGCTGCTAGAGCGCTATGCCAGCCTGCAAAGCGAAGCCAATGCTTTGCGCCTTCAATTGCAAGAAATATTGAAGAAATCACTGGGTAGCCGGCAATGAATCTGCGCGGCGTGCTATCAAATTGGGAGTTATTCGCAGGCAGCCCGCAGGCCGTGCCCCGCCTGCGCGAGCTCATTTTGCAGCTCGCCGTGCAAGGCAAGCTCGTCCCGCAAGACCCGAAAGACGAGCCAGCGAGCGAGCTGCTGAAGAAAATCAAGACGGAGAAAGAGCGCTTGGTGAAAGAGGGAAAGATCAAGCGGAATAAGCCGTTGGCGGAGATTAAGGAAGCGGAAAAGCCGTTTGAATTGCCTACGGGCTGGGAGTGGGTTCGCCTAAACGCCTTGCTCCAGAAAATCGGTGCTGGCAGCACACCCCTCGGTGGACGTGAAGTTTATGTGCCCAATGGAATCAAGTTTCTGCGGTCGCAGAACGTCTGGGATGATGGCTTGCGCCTCGATTCAGTGGCTTTCATTACGCCAAAGACACATGCCGGCATGTCCGGCACATTCGTTGTCGCGAATGATTTGCTTTTCAATATCACTGGCGCGTCAATTGGTCGGTGTGCCGTCGTCCCGAGTGATTTTGACGAGGCAAACGTCAGTCAGCACGTCACCATCATTCGCTCAGCAATGCCCGAACTGAACGCGTTTTTGCATAAAGTGCTGGTTTCGCGCCACGTGCAGCAAGCAGTCATGGATGTTCAGGTTGGCGTGTCGCGCGAAGGCCTGAGTATTGCCAAGCTCGGTCAGTTTTTGATTCCACTCCCACCCCTCGCCGAACAACCCCGCATCGTCAACCGCGTGCAAGAGCTGATGCAGCTGTGCGATGCGCTGGAGGCGAAGGTCAAGCTCGAAGCGCAGCAGCATGACACTCTGCTGCGCACCCTGCTGGCCACGCTCACGCAAAGCACCAGCGCCGAAGATTTGGCGCAAAACTGGCAGCGCGTGAGCGACCATTTCCCCCTGCTGCTCGACCGCCCCCAAGCTATCGACGCGCTAGAGCAAACCATCCTCCAACTCGCTGTAAGAGGCCTGCTCGTCCCCCAAAACGCAGCAGACGAACCCGCCAGCCAGCTCCTGAGAAAAATCCGCGCAGAGAAAGACAAACTCATCCTCGAAGGAAAAATCAAGCGCGACAAAACTTTGCCACCGATTGCAGAGGATGAGCAGCCGTTTGAGTTGCCGACGGGGTGGGAGTGGGTGCGTGTGAATGATGTCGTTGAAATGCTGAATGGCTATGCATTCAAAAGCGAATGGTTCAAATCTTCTGGTGTAAGGCTTCTACGAAACTTGAACATCAGCCACGGGTTTGTGGATTGGGCGCAGCCAGTAATGATTGAAAGCAAGGCAGCAGTTGACTATCAACAATTTGCATTGCAGACTGGCGATATCGTGCTTTCGTTGGATCGCCCCATTATTTCTACTGGTTTGAAATATGCAGTTATTCAGGATTCCGATTTGCCGTGTCTCCTGTTGCAACGAGTTGCACGTCTCGCTCCAAAAATTAGACTCGTTTTTTCTGAATTCATAGTTCTATGGCTTCAATCGGATCTATTTGCTGGAACGATCGATCCTGGGCGCAGCAACGGTGTGCCGCATATCTCCACCAAGCAAGTGGGAGAGCTAAATTTCCCCCTCCCACCCCTCCCCGAACAACACCGCATCGTCACCCGCGTCACCGAGCTGCGCCAGCTCTGCGCCGCGCTGCGCTCGCGCCTGGCCCAATCCTCCCAAATCCAAGCCCAGCTCGCGCAGGCGCTGGTGCAGGGGTAAAGTCGAAAACTCGCCGCTGCTAGAATGCTGTACGAATAGACATTAAAATTCGTGATTAACCCTAGTTCAGACTCGTAAAATTACCATAATGGTAAAAATAATCATCCTTTCCGAGTACAGTACAAGTCCGCCTGCGCAATTGGGCTTCGGGCGACTGAAGATTTCTGGAGGGCCTTTGTATGACTTGGCGAAAGTACAGAAATTGGTGGCGGATCCAGCGTGTATTCAGTTGGCCACTCGAGCGTGTGTCAAAGATGTGGACGCTTTGTTTGGCAGTGATTTGGAATCCGTTACCGAGCTAATTCAGGCGCTTGACTCAAGCGATTACAGGGATTCCGAATGGTGCGAAAGCGGGAAGGTAAGTTTGATTGCTTGCGATGCTTACCAGATTCGGCGAAGTGAACAGTTGGATGGCCAAACCAAGCGTGTCACAGTGAAATACTTTTTGAAATTTGCGGTGGGTAAGACAGGACAGCTTGTGCTGCTGGTGTCTTGCCACCTCAGTAAATAGGAAATAGCGCAATGAATACACAAGAACTTTGTCCGCTGTGCGGTGAAGGCCATGTGTCAAGCAGCAGCGAGATGGTGGAGAGCGAATACAAGGGGCGCAAAGCGATGCGAGCCTTGGTGTTTAAGCAATGCGATGCTTGCGGATCTGATTTTGCGGGCGCGGCGGAGAGCAAGCTCAATCGACGTTCTCTGATGGCTTGGCGCAAGCAGATTGACGGCTTGCTCACTAGCGAGGAGATCACGGCTCTGCGTGAGCAATACAAGCTGACGCAAGAGCAGGCCGCCCGTTTGTTTGGCGGCGGGCCCGTCGCTTTCAGTAAATATGAGAACGATGATGTGGCGCAGTCAGAGCCGATGGATACGTTGCTACGCCTTGTGCGGCGTAGTCAAGATTCGTTTTGGGCGCTGGTTGATGAAAAAGGTATGCGTGCAGAGTTCATGCAGACCAAAACCACCGTGACAGTTGAGACCGCCAACAATGTTTTTACGCTGGTTCGAAGTAGCACGGAGGCTGCTAGCTCAGCTTACAACCCGCGTGCATTCCGCCAAGTTGCTCAAGGAGAGGTCGCATGCAATCTTTAATGCCAAGGCCTTTGTTACGCAGTTTTAGGGTGCTAGCTTTCACAGGCGAAAGCCGAGGCGAAGCTTCGGGCGCCGACCTAGACCTCAAATTACAACAAGAAATTCAACTGGCTTTGGCCGTGCCAGAGATTAAAGGCGGGCCGATGCAAGTTATCGTGCAGCTCAAACTTCAAGCGACAACACCTGCTGAAAAAAGCCCGAACGAGCAGATCAAATTTGCAGGCGAATATGAAGCGAAGTTTTTCTATGCGGCGGACGTGCAAGAGGTTACGGCTAGCGCGCTCATGGAAACGGATGACTATCAATATCTATTGGTTGCCCAAGCCTTTCCGCTAGCCATGACGCATTTCCGACGCGAAATGCTGGCGATGGGCTTGGACGCAAGGCAATTGCCTCTGGGGTTTCAAGGGCAGTCACTTATTGCTGCTCATTGAGCTGCAGCATTGTTTTTTTCTCAAGCGAGTTGGACGACTTTCTGCTCAATCGCCCCAAACACACTCTGCCCATCTTTGCCCTTCATCTCAATGCGAATTGAGTCGCCGAATTTCATGTAGGCCGTCGTTGGTTTGCCATCCAAGATGGTTTCAATGGCGCGTTTCTCGGCGATGCAGCTGTAGCCTTTGATCCATTCTTTTTTGCCGTCTTTCTCAATCGCGCGGTTGCTTACCGTGCCAGAGCCGACGATGCTGCCGGCGCGGACGTTGCGGGTTTTGCAGATGTGGGCAATCAGCTGGCCGAAGTGGAAGGTCATCTCTTGGCCTGCATCACACATGCCCACCGTGCGGCCATTCCATTGACTTTGAATGGTAAGCGCGAGCTTGCCGCCACTCCAAGCCTCGCCCACTTCATCAGGCGTCACAGCAACGGGGCTGAACGCTGTGGCGGGCTTGCTTTGGAAGAAGCCGAAGCTTTTGGCGAGCTCATCGGGAATCAAATCGCGCAAGCTCCAATCGTTGGCAATCATGAGCAAGCGCACGCCATCGAGTGCTTCATCGGGCGTGCTGCCCATCTTCACATCGCCTGTGATCACTGCCACTTCCGCTTCAAAATCAATACCGAAATCCTCGCTGGGCACGACTGAATCATCGCAAGCCCCAAGGAAATCATCGCTGCCGCCTTGATACATGAGCGGCTCGGTGTAGTAGTTGGCGGGCACTTCTGAGCCGCGCGCCAAGCGCACGAGCTCCACATGATTGATATACGCGCTGCCGTCTGCCCATTGGTAAGCGCGCGGTAGGGGCGCCATACATTGCTTGGGATCGAAGGGGAAGGCGTGGCGGGCTTTGCCGTTGTTGAGCGTGTCGTATAAATCTTGCAATTGTGGCGAGATGAAATTCCAATCGTCTAAGACCTGTTGCAGCTTGGCGGCGATGCCGGTTGCATAATGAGCAGTCGATAAATCACGCGAGACGACGACCAATGCGCCATCGCGGCTGCCGTCTTTGAGGGTGGCGAGTTTCATGGAATTTTTCTCTCAACTGGGGATCTAAATTACGATATGGTGAATTGATTTACTATTGCGTAATTCTAGCTCGTGTTGATCCCTTGCCATGCCTACAAAAAAACTCATCTTAGTCGCTCCTAAATCACAAGCCGGCATTCAGTCAGTCGAGGTGGGCTTTGCTTTGCTGCAAAGATTAACGAAATCAAGCGGTGCGATGATGCTGCGTGATTTAGCGCAATCTGCTGGCATGAGCCCGGCGAAAGCGCATCGCTATTTGGTCAGCTTTCAGAGGCTGGAGCTCGTGCGTCAGGAAGGCGGCAACCAATACAACCTTGGCCCCGCAGCGCTCAAGCTGGGCTTGGCAGCGCTGGAGCGGCTTGATGCGGTGGCGCTGGCGCGCTCGCGCATGGATGCGCTGATGGAGCAGATTGGCCACACCGTGGCGATTGCTGTGTGGGGCAATCATGGGCCGGTGATCGTGCATTGGCAAGAGCCTGCGCGCGCTGTGACGGTGAATCTGCGGCTGGGTGATGTGATGCCGCTTTTGGGTTCGGCTACAGGGCGTTGCTTTGCGGCCTTTTCACCGCCTGCTACTGTGGCTCAGCTGCTCAAGGCGGAAATTGCACAGCTGCCAAAGCTAAAGCGCCCTGGCATGCCGCGCAACGAGAAAGACGTGCAGAAGTTACTCGATGAAACGCGCAAGCAAGGCGTGGGACGAGTGGTGGACACGCTCTTGCCCGGCATCAGCGGCATGGCTGTGCCGGTGTGGGATGCGGGCGGGCGCATTTGCTTGTCGCTGGTGAGCCTGGGATCGAGCGCGAGCCTCGATGCGAGTGAAGCGGGCAGTGTGGCCAAGGCGTTGCGTGCATGCGCTATGCAATTGAGCGCGCAATTGGGAAGCACAAAGTGAACGAGGAAGCCAAGCAGTCTGTTTCGAGCAGCTGGCCGTGGCGCGGTTTGATGGCGGCAAGCTTGTTGGCGCTTGCGTCGCACATCGCAGTATTTTCTTTAAGCCAGCAGAGCTTTGATCTCAGGCTGCCGAGCCCAGACAACATTGCCGCACTCACCACACGCATGATCGAGCCTGCGCCTAGCGCGTTGCCGCCAGCGAAGCCGCAAGCTCTTCCTCAACCGAAGCCAGCGCCCGCTAACCCTGCGCTAGCGTCTGTGCGCGTGCCTGACGAATTGATCGCGCCAGCAGCGCCCGATAAGCCGATGGAGTCATCAAAACTTGAGCTAAATCAGCCGAAAGCGTCCGTAGAACCTGCGCAGAGCACTACTGAAACTGTAGCGAGCGTCATGCCCGCAACGCCTACAGCGCCCGCGATACCCAGTGATCTGATCCAACCGGCCCAAGCTTCTATTAGCGCACTCGCCCCGCCCGGCCTCAAGCTGGCCTACCCCGCTAGCGCCAACTTGCAGTTTGACGCAACCGTCTTAAGAAAGGGCGTCTCTGTGTCCGGCGGCGGCGTGCTCAGCTGGAGAGTAGACGGCGCAAACTACGAGCTCACTTTGCAAGCTAGCGCATTGTTCGTCTCGCTGCTCACAGAATCCAGCGTAGGCCTCTTGTCGCCGCAGGGCTTGGCGCCCACGACCTACAGCAGCAAGCGCGTGGGGCGCAGCGAGCAAGCCACGCATTTTCGTCGCGAGCAGGGAAAAATCCAATTCAGCAACAACAAACCCGATGCGGCTTTGCTGCCCGGCGCGCAAGATCGCGTCAGCGTTTTGGTGCAGCTGGCTGGCATCTTGGGTGGCGATCCTGAGAATTCCAAAGCGGGTCGGCGCATTCAGATGCAGGTTGCGGGCCTAGACAATGCCGAGCTGTGGGAATTCATCATCGAAGATGAAAGCGGCGCTGCCACACCCGCTGCAGCGCCGCAGGCCATCAAACTCAGTCGCTCGCCACGCAGCGAATTCGATCAGCGCCTAGAAATTTGGCTCGCGCCGCAGATGGGTTATTTGCCCGTTCGTATCCGCCAAAGCTCGGCCACTGCGCCTGAGCAAGACGCGATAGATTTGAAACTCAGGCCGCCGCCTTGACATCTGCGGCGATGGTTAGTTACAAATCCGCGCTTTTGATGAGGGTAAGTAGGGATGCCCTTGAAATACCCGTTTGCGTTCATAGATAAGCTGCTACAGTTATTGCAGCAATTCAATTTAAGCCTCCAGAAAGCAAACCCTTCATGCAAATGCTCTACGACTCAGAATCTTTTGTGGTGGTGCATCTGCAAGCCGAGCCGCAAGAGGGCAGCAGCGCGCGAGATGCGGTGGTGGTGGCGATGGAGGGCATTCCGCTCGACGGCATGGCGCAGCAACCGCAATCACTTGAGAACGCGCAGCCCCAATATCGCTTAGCTCGCCACGGCTTTGAGATCGTGGACAAGCGCTCGGGCAAAGAAGTGTATCTAGACGGCTCCTGGGCGGAGTTGTTTCAGCAGCAGATTGTGGCGTGGCAGGTGAAGACGCCAACGCAAGATGAAGTCGAAGAGACGCTGGAGAGCTATGCGCAGCTAGCGCAAACGCCCGTCGTCCTTCACTAAAGCAATAGCATTGCTGCGGCGACGAACGCGGCGATAAACACCGTCTCGGCAATCAGCATCAGCACCGGCTGCCAGCCGAGATTGAGCAAATCTTCAAAGCTTGTCTTCACGCCAGCAGCGGCAATCGCCGCGACCAAACACCAGCGCGATGCATCGCTGGCAAAGCTGACCCAACTGGCCGGAAACACTTGTGCGCTGGCCAGCAGCATCAACACGATAAACGCCAGCAAGAAGCCGGGGATCAGCGGCACGGATGCTGGTGAGCTCGTGCTTTTCTCATCAGAGGCAGCAGCCGCAACAGCCTCAAACATCTGCCTACGATACATCAGCGCAACCACCACGACGACGGGCGTGAGCAGCATCACGCGAAAGAGCTTGACGACTGTGGCCGTGTCGCCCGCCTCGGGCCCGAGCAGCATGCCAGCCGCCACCACTTGCGCCACATCATGAATCGTGCCGCCTAAAAATAAGCCTGCTTGCTGAGGCAAGGCGGCCAAATATTTGAGAGCAAACGGATAGACGATCATCGCCACGGTGGACAGCACCGTCACGCCCACCACGGTAAGCAAAGTAAAGCGCTCGTTGCGCGGATTCTGTGGCAGCACGCTCGCCACAGCCAGCGCAGCAGAAGCGCCGCAAATAGCCACCGCGCCGCCAGACAGCAGCCCTTCGTCGCGCGAGCGGCCAAGCCAGCGAGCGAGCAACACGCCAAAAGCGACGGTGAGCGCCACAGCGCAAATGATCAGCAGCGCCGAGCGCCAGCCCAGCTCTGCGACTTGGGCAAGCGTGATGCGCGCGCCTAGCAGCGCCACGCCCAAGCGCAGCACCGTGCGACCGCAAAAATCAACGCCCGGCTTCAAGTCCCAGCGCCCTGGCGGATTCTTCACCAAAAAA
Source organism: Variovorax sp. (assembly GCA_043720775.1). Classification (GTDB taxonomy): domain Bacteria; phylum Pseudomonadota; class Gammaproteobacteria; order Burkholderiales; family Burkholderiaceae_C; genus JANMDU01. The sequence goes on from JAYSRZ010000141.1 coordinate 11,597, forward strand.
TGAAACGCCAACCCGATCAGCAGGGCGTAGAGTAGTTGCGGCCCGCCGTAATGCGTGGCTAAAAAAGTGGCGACGAGCGCGATAGCAGCGCAGAGCACTAAGCCGGGAAAGTATTTGCGAAGCGTATGCAGCATGGCTTAAATGTAGCGCGAGCGCAGATGCCCAAGCGATGTCATGCAGATGAGCGCGGATGCCTGCGTGGTTTGCAAAGCGTCTGCGTTCATCATGTCGATGAAATGATGAATACTATAAAAATAATAGCGCTTCACGCAGTATCCACGGGCGATAAACCCCGAAAATGCTTAAAAACTAGGAGGCCCTAGGGATTGAGCCATTGATGCGAAGCGCGCATCACATCGCCGCTGAAATTGGCATCATTGCCAAAGCGCGATCTGCGAAACTTAGGCTCACTATGCCATTGACCACCATCGACATCCGCACCACTTACCCGCAAGCCGTTGAGATCAGTTTGATTGAGGCCGTGCAAAGTGCGCTGCTGGATACGTTGCACCTGCCGCTAGATGATCGCAACGTGCTGCTCAACGTGCATCTACCGCATCGCATGATCGTCTCAGACAAGCTCACTCAGCCGCACAAACGCACAGTGGTGCGCATCGCTATGTTCCCCGGTCGCAGCCTAGACGCTAAGCGGCGCTTGTATCGCGCGATCGTTGAAAATTTAGAGCAATGCGCCGCTGCCATTGCGCGCGATCACGTCATCATCGTGCTGCAAGAAGAGCCGTTTGAGCATTGGGGTCTTCGAGGCGGGCAGGCGGCTTGCGATGTGGATTTAGGGTTTTCTACGCAGATTCGGTAGCGCCGGTATGAAGCGATATGGTGTGTGAATTACTATAAAAATAATAGCGCTTCACGCAGGTTCTATATGCGCTTGAGGCCGATTTAACTTAAAAATTAAGCGGTCAAATGCTTCTTCACACTCGTTGCCAGCATCTCCACCATCTGCGTGATTTGCACATCAGTCACGATATACGGCGGGCAAAGCACGAGGTTGTCTCCCGCAGGGCGAAACAGCAGGCCGCTGTGATAGCAGTCGAGGAAGATGTCGTAAGCGCGCTTGCCCGGCAGGCCGGGCAAAGGTGTGAGCTCAATCGCTCCGGCCAGGCCCAGCGTGCGAATGCTTACCACGCCCGGCATGTCTTTGAAGGCGCTGTGGATCGCATCGCCGAGCAGATTGCCCATCTTTCCTGCTCGCGCGAATAGGTCTTCTTCTTTGAAAAGATTCAAAGTAGCTATGGCCGCTGCGCAAGCCACCGGGTGGCCGCTATAGGTGTAGCCGTGGAAAAATTCAACCACGTGCTCGGGGCTGCCAGCGTTCATCATCGCGTCGTAGATGTGCTCACGGCAGACCACGCCGCCCAGCGGGATCACGCCATTGGTCACGCATTTAGCAAAGTTCAGCATGTCGGGCACGACGCCGTAAAAATCCGCGCCAAAGTTCACGCCGAGTCGCCCAAAGCCAGTGATCACTTCGTCAAAAATCAAGAGAATGCCGTGCTGATCGCAAATCGCGCGCAGCCGCTTCAAATAATCCATCGGCGGCACATACCAGCCTGCGCTGCCCGCAATCGGCTCGACCATGATGGCGGCCACGTTGCTCGGGTCATGCAGCGGGAGGATGCGCTTTTCTAAATCGTCGAGGAAATCCGTGTCAGTTTGCGGGGCTGCGCCGTTGTAGAAAGTCGTCGTTGCATCGTGGCAAAAGCGCATGTGATCCACGCGCGGCAAAAGCTGCGTGCCATAAGCCTTGCGGTTGGCCGGCAGCCCGCCCACGCTCATGCCGCCGAAATTCACACCGTGATAGCCTTTTTCACGGCCTATGAAAAGGCTGCGGTGGCCTTGGCCGCGTGCGCGGTGGTAGGCCAGCGCCACTTTGAGCGAGGTGTCTGCCGCTTCTGAGCCGGAGTTGCAAAACAAGACTTTGTTCAAGTCGCCGGGGCACATCTGGGCAATCATCTCAGCGGCTTTGAAAGCTTGATCGTTGCTGGCTTGGAAAGCGGTGGCGTAATCGAGCGTGTCAAGCTGCTTTTTGATGGCTTCGTTGATCGGCTTTCGGTTGTGCCCCGCGCCGACGCACCACAGGCTAGAAATGCCATCGAGCACTTGGCGGCCGTCATGCGTGGTGAAGTGCATGCCATCGGCTTTCACGAAGACGCGCGGATCTTTGCGGAAATGGCGATTCGGCGTGAAGGGCAGCCATTGGTTGTCCATGTTGAAAGTTGTGGTCATGTTTGTCTCCAATCAATGATTCGGGCGTTACTATCAAATTAATAGCGCCTCACGCAGTATGTACGCCGGCTATCTGCCATTTTTGCTTGAAAATAAAGGAAAATACAAGCATGAACGCGACTCCTGCTCCAACCTACATCCTAACCCTGACTTGCCCTGACCGCATGGGTATCGTGCATGCCGTATCTGGTTTTCTGCTCTCACATGGCGGCAACATCGAAGAGGCCGCGCAATACAACGATCACGATACGGGGCTGTTTTTCATGCGCGTGAGCTTTGCTTGCAGCCTGCCGCAGACGCAATTGGACTCTGAGCTAGCCACTTTTGCGCGAGGCTTTGGCATGCAATGGAAGCTGCATGCTGCTAATCAGCCGATGCGCACCGTGCTCATGGTCAGCCAGCAGGGGCACTGCCTCAATGATTTGCTGTTTCGCTGGAAGAGTGGATTTTTGCATTTGGACATTCGCGCCATCATCAGCAACCACCGCGATTTTGAGCAGCTCGCGCAGAGTTACTGCGTGCCGTTTCACCACACGCCGATGATCACGGATGGCAAAGCGCGAGTCGAAGCGCAGCAAATCGAAATCATCAACGGCGCAGGCGCAGAGCTGGTGATTTTGGCGCGTTACATGCAAATTTTGTCCAACGACATGTGCCATGCGCTAGCAGGTCGCGCGATCAACATTCATCACAGCTTCTTGCCCAGCTTCAAAGGCGCGAAGCCTTACTACCAAGCCCATGATCGTGGTGTCAAACTCATCGGCGCAACAGCCCACTACGTGACTGCCGATCTCGATGAAGGCCCGATCATCGAGCAGGATGTCGCCCGTGTGGATCATTCGGATACAGTGGACGACCTCACGGCAAGAGGCCGCGACACCGAAAGCCAAGTGCTCGCCCGCGCCGTGAACTGGCATAGCGAGCACCGCGTTTTGCAAAACGGCCATCGCACGGTGGTGTTCCGTTGATGGGAACTGTGGCGTCCCGCTGACAAACTGAGCATAAACCCAGCCTTGACGCCGTGCGCACTGCCTCACTAGCGTAGCCACATGTCACCGAACCATGGCATAATCGTGGGTTCGCCGGAGAGGTGGCCGAGTGGTTAATGGCAGCAGACTGTAAATCTGCCCTCTTACGAGTACGCTGGTTCGAATCCAGCCCTCTCCACCAGCGAAGTGTTTGTTGAGCGTGACGGAATTCGTCTGCTTTTGCCTTCGATTTGCATCTGCAAATTGAATCAAATGCGGGAGTAGTTCAATGGTAGAACCTTAGCCTTCCAAGCTAATGACACGGGTTCGATTCCCGTTTCCCGCTCCATGACGCTGCGTTGGTAGTGCATGTAGATTTTGAGGTTTTTGGTTTAGTTTGCCCTAATGAAAAAAAGGGCGCAGGTATTTGCCCTTTTGGCTCAGTGGCAGAGCACTCCCTTGGTAAGGGAGAGGTCGCGGGTCCGATTCCCGCAAAGGGCACCAGTTTTTGTTGCAGAAATTGAAGTATTTAAATACGGAGTAGAAAAATGGCAAAAGAGAAATTCGAACGCAATAAGCCGCACGTCAACGTCGGCACCATCGGCCACGTCGACCACGGCAAGACCACGCTCACCGCAGCGATCACCACCGTGCTCGCAGCCAAATTCGGCGGCACGGCCAAAGCCTATGACCAGATCGACGCTGCTCCAGAAGAAAAAGCACGCGGCATCACGATCAACACCGCCCACGTCGAGTACGAGACTGCCAATCGTCACTACGCCCACGTGGACTGCCCAGGCCACGCCGATTATGTGAAAAACATGATCACCGGAGCCGCCCAGATGGACGGTGCTGTTCTTGTTTGCTCCGCAGCAGACGGCCCCATGCCTCAAACCCGTGAGCACATCCTGCTCTCCCGTCAAGTTGGCGTGCCCCACATCATCGTATTTTTGAACAAATGCGACATGGTTGACGACGAAGAATTGCTCGAACTCGTTGAAATGGAAGTGCGCGAGCTCCTCTCCAAGTACGACTTCCCAGGCGACGACGTCCCAATCATCCGTGGCAGCGCCAAGCTCGCCATCGAAGGCGACAAAGGCCCATTGGGCGAAGGCGCGATCATGAAACTCGCCGATGCTATGGACACCTACTTCCCCGAGCCAAAGCGCGCCATCGACGGCGCCTTCTTGATGCCCGTAGAAGACGTGTTCTCGATTTCTGGTCGCGGCACAGTGGTTACTGGCCGTATCGAGCGCGGTATCGTCAAGGTCAGTGAAGAGATCGAAATCGTTGGTATTGCCGATACCCAAAAGACCATTTGCACCGGCGTAGAGATGTTCCGCAAGCTGCTCGACCAAGGCCAGGCTGGCGACAACGTCGGTATCTTGCTGCGCGGCACCAAGCGTGAAGACGTCCAGCGCGGCCAAGTGCTCTGCAAGCCCGGCTCCATCAAGCCACACACCGAGTTCTCTGGCGAGGTGTATGTCTTGAGCAAAGACGAAGGTGGCCGTCACACCCCATTCTTCAACAACTATCGCCCCCAGTTCTACTTCCGCACGACGGACGTGACGGGCGCGATTGAGTTGCCAGCCGATAAAGAAATGGTCATGCCAGGCGACAACGT
>JAYSRZ010000142.1:0-1944 GCA_043720775.1 Variovorax sp.
GGCGATCTGCGTCGGATGCAAAGCCATCCGGCGCAGTTGCTTGTTGATCGCGCTAGCGCTTAAGTGCTTGATCTCGCCCGTGCTTGCATCAATGCGCTCAGCCTTGATCAAGCCATTCGAGCGTAGCAGCTCCAAATTTTCATCCATTGGCAAAGTGCGCTTGCCATTTTTACGCGTGGCTGCATGAGCGGCCGCCGCGATCAAGCGGCCTTCAGCCTCGCCCAAGCTGCTTGAGCCGCAATCGCTGCGCTGCTTGCGCCCGCTCTCCCAGCCCGCCTTGGCCAGCCATTTGTAGAGCGTGGGCTTAGCGCAGCCAATCTCCGCGCAAGCATTCATCACCGCGGCTGATTTGCCGCCATGATCAAGGCTAGGCAAAGCCAGAGCTAGGTTAGCGATGATCGATTGTTGCTGTGGACTCATCAGAGCTCCAAAAATTTGAATCATCAAAAGCCACCCGTGCCACATCCAGCGCCGTATCTAGCTGCTGTGTCATTTGCTCAATCGTGTTGATCGCCGAGACCACCTTGAGGCTGGCATGCACATCTTTGGCGCTGAGGCTCAGGCTCAAAGCTTCAAGCCGAATGCCCTGCGTAGCCAGCATGTCCAGCAAAACAACCAAGTGTTCGCGCGAGATCGTGATCGGCGTGGTTTTCATAGCGCAAACGGTTTGATCGCCACCAAGCCCAGCACCTTGTTTTCGTAGCCATCTAAATCAATGCTGAGATCAGCTGCATCCAGCGGCATATGGTTAAGATCAGCCACGCGCAATAGCTGCTGTACAGCGTAGGTCAAGGCTTTGCGCGCCTCGCCTGCCAGCAGGTCATCGCCCTCAGCGTTCAGGAATTCCACCTCAGCCCTAAATCGCTCAGCCAGATTGACTTGATCCGCCACCAAAGCGCCCAGCGGCTTGGCTTTGTATTCCGCCACCTCTTCGCGGCTAAGCTGCGCCTGCTGACCAAGCTGTTTTTCCAGATCGCGGATGCGTTTGTCGCGGTTTTGAATTGCAATGCTCGCATCTGCTTCATCGCCACCGCTTTTGCCGCGCAGCTCGCGCAGCGCTCCGCGCAATTCCTTAACGCTCATGGTCGCCACATCGTCTAGCGAAAGCTCGCCCGTTTGGCCTGTCAGAGTCAGCTCATCAATCTCCTCGTCATCCAACACAAGCATTTCAAACAATTTGGTTTGGTTGCCTGCAGCGGTCAAAAGTCGCGTTGACGCGACATTTGAAAATTTCTTCGACGCCTGCATGAAGCGGTAGGCAAGAGATTTTTCAATGTCCAAGACAGCAAGGCGGCTAATAAACTCGCCCTGAGCGCAGACGGCCTGCAATACAAGCAAGCCCCGGCCAACTTCCAGCACAGACTGCAGCGAGCGCTGCATATTGGCGCGTATGTCCCGCTGGATTAAGTCTGCATCAATCACATCGCCAAGCAACTCATAGCCAACCTGCAGCGCCACAGCCCGCACATGGCTGGCATGCTGGGCAATCGCCAGCTTGCCATCTTCAATCGTTTGCACGTCTTGGCTCACCAATGCGGCGTTGCTGTTAGTATCAATCACCGTCACTTCTCTAGTCTTAGGTTTAGGCATCTTCAAGGTCTCCGTTAAGTTGTCAAAAGTCGCGTTGACGCGACATCTGGGTTAAAAAGTCTTTAAGGTTTGACGGTGTAGCGCTCGCGCAGATCAGCCATTTGCTGAGCCGCCTGGCTAATAGCATTAAGCGAAGCGAGTGCCCGGCTAGCCAGTCGCGCACTAACGCGATACGTCCCGCGAGCTTCAATCTTTTCAATAAAGCCCGCCTCAATCAGGTTGGCGATATCGCTGGTCGTATTTGCTGGTGAGCAGCCCACCGCTTGGCTGATCTGGCCGGGCGTGAGCCCGTCAATCTCGTGGCCAAAGAGGATGTCCACCGTCTTCAAGATGCGCTGCGCTTTGTCGCTCAGG
>JAYSRZ010000143.1:0-5411 GCA_043720775.1 Variovorax sp.
GCCACATCACATTTCAAAGGAATCAATATGCATGACATCTCTTCCACACCCGTTCCAGCCAACGGCAAGCGCCGCACTTTTCATGCGATTGCTGTAGTCGCCACACTGGGCTTCATGGGCAAAGCCTTCGCTCAAGGCATGCCCGGCCGAGGCGATCCTGCCAGCATGGCCGAGCGCCGCGTGGATCATCTGATTAAGTTGGTGAACGGCTCTGCTGATCAAAAATCCAAGCTGCTCGCTTTGGCGCAAGCGGCCATGGCCGATATGAAGCCCATGCGAGAGCAACTCATGGCGGCTCGCAAACGCGGCATGGAATTGCTCTCAGCCGCCAGCATTGATCGCAGCGCGATTGAGAAGCTGCGCAGCGAATCAGCCCAGCTCATGGATGGCATCAGCCGCCGCATGAGCACGCACATGATGGATGCCGCTGAGGTGCTCACGCCTGCGCAGCGCACTATCGTGGCTGACAAGATGAAGCAACGCGCCGCATCAGGCGAGGGGCGCGGCGGCATGCGTGGCGGACACGGTGGTGGCCATGGCGGCGGCTGGTTTCGCTGAAACTCAGGGTCTTCATAAGTGATAAGGTGGTGGCATGTCAGCCGCCACCCCATCCACAAACGCTTCTCCTCGCTTCTGGCTCATGAAAGGCGAGCCCGATGAATGCTCCATCGACGATCTCGCCCGCCTGCCCAATCAAATCGTGCCGTGGACAGGCGTGCGCAACTACCAAGCTCGTAATTTCATGCGGGAGATGCAGCTAGGCGACCTCGCGTTTTTTTATCACTCCTCTTGCCCCGAGCCCGGCATTGCAGGCATCGTGAAAATTAGCCGCTTGGCCTATCCCGATGCCACGCGGTTTGATCCGAAGAGCAAATACTTCGATGCGAAATCCAAGCTTGATGCCCCGCGCTGGGAGCATGTCGATGTGCAGCTCGTGCGCAAACTGCCTTTGATCCATCTCGCCACATTGCGAGAAACGCCAGAGCTGGCCGAGCTCACGATCTTGAAGCGCGGTAATCGCCTTTCCATCACGCCAGTCGATCCTGCGCATTGGGATCAAGTGCTCAGACTCGTTGCTATAAATTAAATAGCACTCTGCGCAGGTTCTATGCCGACGAGATGCCATTTTTGCTATAAATTTGAGTAAAAATGGCTTTCAAACTACTTTAGTCTCTGCGGTGCTTCGCCATCTTCCCGCGAATCGCGTCCGCAATCGATAAGCGCCGCGCGCCTTTCACCAGCGTGAAATTCTCACCGGAGAGCAAACTCCCCGTCTCCACCACCGAGAGATAAAACCCACACCGCGCCTCCTGCACCATCAGCTTGCTACTCCCAGCAAACCCCATCACCGCCGCAAACTTAAAACAAGGCTCACGCGGCGCTTCCACCCGCAGCCGGCAATTGGCAAACACCAGTTCATCCCCCACAAACACATCCGCTTCCAGCAGCCCAGCAATGGTGAGGTTCTCCCCCATAAAGCCATGCGGCAAATCCTCATCAAACATCGAAGCCCCAAACTCCCGCCGGGCTGAGCGCCAAAACGCATAGTGCTCCACCGGATAGGCATACACGGCTTTATCAAGCCCTCCATGCACAGACAAATCCGCCTGCTCATCGCCTGCCAAGCCCATGCGCTCCACTGCGACAGCGCCAGACACAGCCCGCTTACCAATCGCAGAAAGTACCTTGCGACCAGATGCCAGCAGCGGCTTAGCCTGAGCCACATTGACAGCAATGAGTTGTGCGCACATAATATGTGTGAATTTTAAGCCATTTGAGATTGAACTGAGGTCAAAGCCATGAATATCACCCTATCCGTCGATGAGCGCGTTGCAGAAAACGCCCGCGAGGCTGCCCGCAAGATGGGCAAGAGTTTGAATCAGGTGGTGCGCGATCATTTGGAGCGTTTAGCGGGCCAAGAGCGTACTCAACAAGAATCCGATGAATTCGTGGAGCGTTGCTTGGGCGGCGGTGGCGGTCGCTTAAATGGCTGGAAGTTTGACCGAGAAGAAGCCAATGCCCGCCGCTAAAAAAACAGCAGACCAGAGCGCTTGGCAAGTGGCCGAGGCGCCTAGAACATGGCGCATGTGGGAGATCAATCCCCCGCCGCGCAGCTTCATCGATTCCAATATCCTCATCTATGCCGACAGCGACGACGAGCCCGCCAAACAAAAAGCTGCAGCACTGTTAATCGCCTTCGTCATGACCACGCGTAGCGGCGTGATTTCTACGCAAGTGCTCAACGAATACGCCAATGTGGCTCTGCGCAAACTTGGCCTCAGCCACAACCGCCTGCGTGAACAACTTCGTTTCTACCAAAAATTCGAGATCGTTACCGTCACATCTGAGATTACTGATGCCGCAGTTGATCTGCACCAAACCCGCTCGATCTCTTTCTACGACGCATTGATCGTGGCCACAGCGCAGATTGCAGGTTGCACGCGCATTTATTCAGAGGATATGAATACGGGGGAGATGGTGGGTGGGGTGAGGTTGGTGAATCCGTTCAATCGAATTATTTAACTTGTCTGAACTTTGAGCGCATAAAAATAATCGCATGGGTGAACAGCACGCGGCGCACACTATGCGAATGAAACACAGCTACAAATCATCAATTCACCATTACTTCTTAAGTGCTTTAAAGAGCTATGAGCTATACGGCGTTGCCGAAAGCCAATGCCTTCCGCAAATGCATTTCGCAATGAAGCAGCTAGATAGGCTCGAAAACGAGATGCGCTGGAGCTATCCGGACACTCGGGGTGCGATAAAAAACCAAGTGCTTGACCGATTTCCTTATCAACGCCTTCGACTTGTTGCTTCTCAGCTAGATCAAAGCTACGAGGCAAGCGGACGAGAATATATCTATCTTATCGAGAAAGCACTTAGTACCTATGTACTGCTTAACGCGGAATGCAAGCGCAATATTTATTCGGAGCGGTTCCGAAACGCGTGGATCAGGTAGAAAGCCTCATGATTTCTTCTGCCTTAACCGGCACACCCCGCGAAATCAACTCACACCCCTTGCTATTCACCACCGCATCATCCTCAATCCGAATCCCGATATTGTGGAATTTCTCTGGCGCATCTGCTGCGGGGCGGATGTAGATGCCGGGCTCGATGGTGAGTACCATGCCTTCGCGCAGGATTCGGCTGGGGCGGTTTTTGATTGTCTCGCCGCTTAAGGGGTCTTTGCGTTCTGTCGTTTTGTCGAGCTCGCTTAACTCGTTATAGCCTGCGCAATCATGCACATCCATGCCGAGCCAGTGGCCGGTGCGGTGCATGTAGTAGGGGAAGTAGGCGCGTTTTTCGATCACGTCTTCCAGGCTGCCGTGCTTGTCTTTGCTGAGCAGGCCGACATCGAGCATGCCTTGCGAGAGGACTTTGACGGCAGCCTCATGCGGATCGATGAAGCGCATGCCGGGTTTGGTGGCTGCGACGGCGGCTTCTTGCGCAGCGTGTACGATCTCGTAGAGCTCGCGCTGGGGGGCTGTGAATTTGCCGTTGGCGGGGAAAGTGCGGGTGATGTCGCTGGCGTAGCCGTGGAGCTCGCAGCCTGCGTCGATGAGGACTAGATCGCCGTTGTTGATCTTTGCAGCGCTGGCTTGGTAATGCAACACGCAAGCGTTCGCGCCGCCGGCAACGATGCTGCCATACGCGGGATATTCGCTGCCGTTTTTGCGGAATTCATGCAGGAGCTCGGCATCTAAATGGTATTCGCGCAGATCTTGGCCTTCGCGCAACATGCGCGCGGAGAGCTGCATCGCGCGGATGTGGCCTTGGGCGCTGATTTGCGCGGCGGCTCGCATGATGTCGATCTCATGCGCGTCTTTGACGAGGCGCATTTCATCCAAGATGCTGCACAAATCGCGCTGGCTCTCTGGGCAGAGCGCGCCGTAGCGCACGCGGGCGCGCACTTGTTTGAGCCAACCGTCAACTTGGCTCTCCAAGCCGGGATGGATGGCGAAGGGATACCAAACGGTGGCGCGGTTTTCTAGCAGCTTGGGGAGCTGGGTGGCGAGCTCTGCGCTGGAGTGTGCGGCTTTCAATCCTAAAAACTCTGGCGCGGCAACAGGCCCGAGGCGATAGCCATCCCACACTTCGCGCTCAGCATCTTTGGGCTGGCAAAACAAAGTGCTGCTGCCATCGGATTCGATGAGCAGCGTTGCGCCGGGCTCGGTAAAGCCAGTGAGGTAATAAAAATAACTGTCGTGGCGATAGAGGTAGCTTGTATCGCGGTTGCGAGCGCGCTCGGGCGCGGTGGGGATGATGGCAATCGCATCGGAGCCGAGGGCGGCGGCTACGCGGGCGCGGCGTTGGGCATAGATGGCGTGGTGTGGAATACTGTTCATGAGTCGATTTTCGTGTTTTTTGCGGTGCGATGTTGGCGTTCTAAGGATTAAGAACACGGAAGACACGGAAACTACACGAAAGAAACAGAAAAAACTTCCGTGATATCCGTGTACTTTCGTGCCCTCCGTGTTCTTCTATTGGCTAGCTAATTGTTGAGCTGCGCCAAGCGCTCGGGTGTGCCTACATCCGTCCATTCACCTTCGTAAAGAGAGGCACTCACGCGGCCTGCATCCATGGCGGCTCGCAATAGCGGAGCGAGGGCGGTTTTGATGCCTTGGGGGTTGCCTGCGGGGATGTCGAAAAACGGTGGGGCGAAGAAGGCGCGTTTATAGAGAGCAACTGTGCTGAAGGTGTGGAGCGTGTGGTCTGCGTCTTTGGGGAGATTGAGCGCTTGGCCATCGGGTGAAATGCCGAAATCGCCGCGTGGGTTATGCGGCGGGTTGGGCACGAGCCACAGGTGCGCGAGAGCATCGCTTTTCTCGAAGCGCTCGTAAGCTGCGCGGCTGAATTCAAACTTTGGCATGAACACATCGCCAGCGACCACCCAGAAGACTTCGGCCAAATGCGGCAAAGCGCGACAAATGCCGCCAGCCGTTTCCAGTGCGCCGCCAAAATCGCGGCCTTCGTGGGAAAAATGTAGTTGCAGTGGAGAAGCCGGAGACTCCTGATTTAATAGCACTTCACGCAGTAGATATGCCGGCGTACTGCCGTTTTTGCTTGAAAAATAGTCTTCTATCTGTTCTCCAAGCCATGCGGTGTTGATGAGTTGATTTGTAAAGCCTTCGCGCTGCAACGCCTCCATGCTCAAAAGCATGAGTGGCTTGCCGCGCACTTGCAGCAAAGGCTTCGGGCAAGTGTCGGTCAAAGGCCGCATACGCTCGCCTCTTCCAGCTGCGAGGATCATGGCTTGAGCGAGATGGATGGGCGGTTGGATCATTAGCAAACTGTGAGTATGATGGCGATACAAACTGTAGCGCATCCGCTGCGGTTGACTTCATAGATATCTAAACACAAGGAGTTCGCCATGGGCCTGATGGATTTCATCAAGAAGCAGTTTATTG
>JAYSRZ010000144.1:0-1933 GCA_043720775.1 Variovorax sp.
AACCATGAAGAAGCTAAAGGTTGTTTATGACGGGTGGGGTGAACGTTGGCCGCTAGGCACGTTGGCGGATACAGGGCGTGACATCATGTTTGAGTATTCACCGCAAGCCGTAGAGCGTGGTTTGCAGTTATCACCCATGCACCAGCCGTTACCGCGCGCCGGGGCGGCAGCGGTTTCGTTTAAAGGCGAAGTGCACTCGTATGGATTACCAGGTTATATTGCCGATGCACTGCCAGACGGTTGGGGCATGCTGCTGATGGATCGCGCTTTGCGAAAACTAGGCCGTAATCCACGCGAGGTATCGGTGCTGAAGCGTTTGGCAATTGTAGGTGAGCGTGCCATGGGCGCGCTGTCGTTTGAGCCATCAGATGAAGACATCTTGCCCGCTGAAAAACTGCAACTCAAAGAGCTCGCTAAAGAAGTCATTGCCTTGCAAGCCGACGAAAACTCGGGCGCAAACAAAGCCGATGCACAGCTTCGCCACTTGATGCAACTGGGAGGTTCACCGCAGGGTGCTCGCCCTAAAGTGTTGGTTGATTTCAATACGCGCACAGGGCAGCTCAGTAGTGGCATGCCACTGACAGGTAGCGCAACGCCATGGCTGATGAAGTTTCCAGCGGAGAGCGAACACCGCGAAGTCTGTGCTGTTGAAGAGCTATACGCTCGTGTGGCGCGCCATGGTGGCATAGATATGCCACGCAGCCGCTTCTTTGATCTAGGCACCAAGCACAGTGCATTTGGTGTCGAGCGCTTTGACCGTGTGGTGAAAGACAAGCAAGTAATGCGCGTGCCCATTATGAGCATGTCAGCATACCTGCAAGCTGATCATCGCATCCCTTCGTTAGATTACGAAACAGTGTTGCTGGCCACTTTGCGCATTACGGGTGATCAACGCGAAGTTGTCAAAGCGTTCGAGCGTTGTATATTCAACGTCATCATGCATAACCGCGACGACCACAGCCGTAACTTTGCCTTCCGCATGGACGAGCAAGGAATGTGGAAACTATCTCCAGCATTTGATTTGACTTACAGCTTCGGCCCGGGCGGCGAGCATTCGACCAGTGTAGCGGGGCATGGAAAACACATTACACGTGCGCAATTAATGCAGGTCGCTAAAGCTGGCGGTATCTCCGCGCAAGTAGCGAATCGTTGTGTCAACGAATGGTTAAGCAGCGCCCAAGGCATGGCTAAGTTATTGAAAGAGCTACCAATTCGGCGCACTACTTTGAATGACCTTGTGAAGTCTGTGGCGTCACGCATTGAATTATTGAATTAAATTTGGAAGATATATGTTTAAAAAAATTCTCATAGCCAACCGTGGCGAAATCGCTTGCCGCGTGATTCAAACCGCCCGCAAGATGGGCATCCAAACCGTGGCGGTGTATTCCGATGCAGATAAGGACGCACGACATGTGCAGTTAGCGGATGAAGCCGTGCATATCGGCGCTGCGCCGTCGCGTGAGTCGTATTTGATGGCCGACAAAATTATTGCGGCTTGCAAGCAGACGGGCGCGCAGGCGCTGCATCCGGGGTATGGCTTTTTGTCGGAGAACGCGGGCTTTGCCAAGCGGGTGGAGGAAGAGGGCATTATTTTTATTGGGCCTAAGCATTACTCCATTGCGGCGATGGGCGACAAGATTGAATCGAAGAAGCTGGCCGGTGCTGCGGGTGTGAACTGCATACCGGGTGTGAATGACGCGATTGAAACGGCTGAGCGTGCGGTGGAGATTGCTAATGGCATTGGCTACCCGGTGATGATCAAGGCATCGGCAGGCGGTGGCGGCAAGGGCCTGCGGGTAGCGCATGACGATAAAGAAGCGTTTGAAGGCTTCACAAGTTGCCGCAACGAGGCGCGCAACAGTTTTGGCGATGACCGCGTGTTTATTGAAAAGTTTGTCGAAGAGCCGCGCCATATTGAAATTCAATTGATAGG
>JAYSRZ010000145.1:0-1931 GCA_043720775.1 Variovorax sp.
AGCGGCCAGTGAATCAATGATGTGATGCGAGAGCATTTGCTTTGGATCGCGCAGCGAGGTCAGGTTGTAAACCTTATTCCACTTGGCGATCAAATCGCGGTACATCAAAAGCCGTGTGCCCTGCGTCACATTCAGCGCCATCCCCAGCTCGGAAGCTGCGGCTTGAAGCGCGGCAAGCTCGGGCAGAACTGACGCCATTAGGCGACGGCCTCGTGCTCTGATGGGTCGTTGGCGCTATCCACAGCGTTGTTTGCAAAGCCCCGAAACTTGGATTTCTTCAAGTAAATCAGCAAAAGCGAAATGGTTGCTGGCGTGATGCCGCTGATGCGGGAGGCTTGGCCCAGCGTTTCGGGCTGGTGTTTGGCCAGCTTGTGCCGCGCTTCGAAGGAGAGGCTCTGCACTAGGGTGTAGTCCAAACCGACGGGCAGGCGCAGATTCTCGTAATGCGAGGCGCGCTTGACTTCATCGAGCTGCCGGTCAATATAGCCGCTGTATTTGGCGGCGATCTCGACTTGCTCTAAAACTGGCTCGCGCAGATCGCCCAATGTTTCACGTGAAACAGTTTTGCAGCTCTGATCTTTACCGTCTTGATTCAGCGAGACAAGCGCCTCATAGCCCACGCCGGGCCTGCGCAGCAGCTCAAACAAACTGTATTCATGCTCAATCGCTTTGCCCAACACGCGCTCAGCCTCGGCCAAAGGCAGTTTGGAGGGCGTTACCCAGATGAATTTGAGGCGCTGTGTTTCACGTGAAACAGCTTCCAGCTTGCGGCTAAAAGCCTCCCAGCGAGCGTCATCGACCAATCCCAACTTGCGGCCCACTTCCGTGAGCCGTGCATCGGCATTGTCTTCACGAAGTTGCAGCCGGTATTCGGCGCGGCTGGTGAACATGCGGTAAGGCTCGGTCACGCCTTGCGTCGTTAAGTCATCGACCAGAACGCCGAGGTAGGCTTCGGCGCGGCCGGGCAGCCAAGTGTTGCTCCCATACGAAATAGAACCAGCCGCAGACTTGGCAGCATCGCCAAAACCGATGCTGCGCACTTGAAGCGCCGCATTGATTCCAGCAAACAAGCCCTGCGCGGCGGCTTCTTCGTAGCCCGTCGTCCCGTTGATCTGCCCAGCGAAAAACAAGCCGCCAATCGCCTTGGTTTCAAAGCTACTACGAAGCTCGCGTGGGTCAAAATAATCGTATTCAATCGCGTAGCCAGGGCGCAAGATATGCGCCTTCTCCAGCCCTTTGATGGAGCGGATCATGGCCAGTTGAATGTCGAAAGGCATACTGGTGGAGATGCCGTTGGGGTAGATCTCGTGCGTCGTGAGGCCTTCTGGCTCCAAGAAGATCTGATGTGCATCTTTATCGGCAAAGCGGTTAACTTTGTCTTCCACGCTGGGGCAATAACGCGGGCCTACGCCTTCGATCTTGCCGGTAAACATGGGGCTGCGGTCAAAGCCGCTTCTAATAATCTCGTGAGTCTGGGCGTTCGTGTGCGTGATCCAGCAAGGTACTTGGCGCGGATGCATACTTGCCTTGCCCATGAAGCTGAAGACGGGCATGGGTGTCGTCACCTCCATGCCCCCCGCGCCACGTGCGGGCATCCCGTCCCCCGGCTGCTTGATGCACTGCGAATAATCAATGCTGCGGCCGTCGATGCGGGCGGGCGTGCCAGTCTTCAAACGCCCCTGCGGAAGTTTAAGTTCTTTGAGCCGAGCCGAGAGCGAAACAGCCGGCGGATCGCCTGCCCTGCCTGCGGCGTAGTTGTTCAGGCCGACGTGGATTTTCCCGTCGAGGAATGTGCCGGCTGTGAGTACCACAGTACGGCTGCGGAAGCGAATGCCCACCTGCGTGACCGCGCCCACCACCCGATCGCCCTCTACGATCAAATCATCGACAGCCTGCTGAAACAGCCACAAATTCGGCTGATTCTCTAGTTT
>JAYSRZ010000146.1:0-1929 GCA_043720775.1 Variovorax sp.
GGCGCTCAAGCTCTATCCGGCGGGCGCGACAACAAATAGCGATGCCGGCGTGACGGATCTGCGCAAGACCTACAAGACGTTGGAGGCCATGCAGCGCGAGGGATTGTTGCTGCTTGTGCATGGCGAGGTCACGAGCCCTGACATTGATTTGTTTGACCGAGAAGCCGTGTTCATCGACACGCAACTCATCCCACTGCGCAAAGATTTCCCCGAGCTCAAAATCGTCTTTGAACACATCACCACGAAAGAAGCAGCGCAGTATGTGGCGCAAGCGGATCAGCACACTGCCGCCACGATCACCGCGCATCATTTGCTCTACAACCGTAATGCGCTTTTCACAGGCGGTATTCGCCCACATTACTACTGCCTTCCCGTGCTCAAGCGCGAGACGCATCGCATCGCGCTCGTGCAAGCGGCCATTGGCGAGACCAACAAATTCTTCCTCGGCACCGACAGCGCCCCGCATCCTGCGCACCTCAAAGAGCATGCCAGCGGCTGCGCGGGCTGCTACACTGCGCTATCTGCGATTGAGTTGTATGCCGAGGCCTTTGAAGCCGCGAATGCGCTGCACAAGCTAGAAGCCTTTGCGTCGTTCAATGGCGCAGATTTCTATTGTTTGCCGCGCAATACAGAAAAGATTACGCTCAAGAAACAAGCATGGACGCTGCCTGAAAGCGTGGCTTTTGGCAATGCAGGGCTCAAGCCTTTGCGCGGCGGCGAATCTTTGGCTTGGCAGCTGATTTAGAAGATATTTTTAAGCGAAATCAGCTCCTAGCCAGCTTAGATACTGCGCAAGGCGCTATTATTTTTATAGCGTCACGTATTGCAGTTCTCGAAATGCTCTTGTACCGCTATTGCTTTCGCTGCGCGATCAAATTGCGCTCAGCATCTTCTGGATAAGCAAATGTGCTAGCCCCATTTTCATGTGGCTCATGATCAATATATCAATGTCGTTTTTTGCTTTTTACTGCTGCTTGCGACAGCGGATTTTTGTGTAGTTTTGCTGAAGCCTTCAGCAATTTGTCAGGGGCTACTGGCTTTGCGTTGTGCGGGGTTTTCTGGCTTGGTGAGCAATCGCTCGCTCATCCAACGCACGAGATCCAGCCACATTTGCCGCATCTCAGAATTGAGCGGCGTGCGGAAAGCGCTAGGCAACTCAATGGTGACTACCGGCATGCCTTTGTGGACGCCGCCATAGTTGCCCAAGCTACCGGGGAAGATACCGACCTGATCGAGATAGAGCCGCCCGAGCTTGGCGGGAGGTGCAGTCGGCCCATCGAAATCGAGCACGCCGTAGGGCGCATGAATGCTGACGATTAAGTGGGGCTTGAAGCGCTCCATTTCATCGTGAAGGAATTTTGATTCGGGTTCAGACAGGGGTTTGGGGCCCGGCCAACGGCGTGGATCGCGCTTGACTTTATCTTCCCAATAAATCTTGGCTTCGCGCTCCCAATTCGGCGTGGGAAAGTTGCGATTGAGATCTACGCCATTGGCATTGGTGCGCCGCGCGGGGCTCATGAGCAGGCCATCCGGATTGAGCAGCGGGATAAAACGCCAATGCGCATCAGCTGGGATTTCTCGTGCGAGCTGCAGCCAGTGCATGGCCAACGATGCTGAGGAGAGCTCATCGCCATGAATGCCGCCAACCACGAGGACACGCATTTTCGCATCCGCTTTGGGCAGATCTTGCGTGTAAAGCGGCTGGCCTTTGACCGAGCGTGCGCCAGAATCTTTGAGTTGCGCTTGGTTGCACAGCTGCATGCTCACATTCGGCAAATGTTTAGAAAAAGTGCTGCACTCCGGCGTGGAATATGCGTGGGGTGCTATGAAAAAAAGAGTTAAAAGCCAAATGCAAAAGTTCGGCTGTCCTGTCTTATCTTGTCTCATGCGCGTACCCAATCAAGCCGCTTGCAATTCCTGCACCGCATC
>JAYSRZ010000147.1:0-5384 GCA_043720775.1 Variovorax sp.
CCGCGCTGGTGCGGGCAGGGTGTCGAAATCGCGGGCAACGATCAGCAAATCCCTTGCTGCCCAAGCATCGGTGAGCGGCACAGCGACCAAATCGCCCACCGAGCCAACCAGTTCAAACGCGCGATCAGGCATCACGCCCACACCCAAGCCGTTATGAATCATGCGGCACATCGCATCGAGCGAAGTCACTTGAATGCGCAGCTGCAATTGCTTGCCCACTTCAGCTGCCGCGCGCCGCTGCGCGAGATACAAAGCGCTGTTGCTGTGCAGGCCCACATGATCGAAATCAAGCGATTCGACAAAGCCGATGTGTTTGCGGCGTGAAAGCACATGTTTACGCGGCACAACGAGCACAAGTTTGTCTTGCCGGTATTTGCGTTGCTGCAAGCCTTTTAAATCAGCTTGCTCATTGCAAATACCTACGTCTGCTGCGCCGTCATGAACCGCTCTGACAACGTCCGCGCTGAGATGCTCCTGAAGATCAATTTTGACGTGCGGATGCAGCTTGGCAAATGCACCGATGTCTTCCGGCAAAAATTCAACAATGGCAGAAATGTTCGCGTGAATTCGAACATGGCCTTTGATGCCCGCTGCGTATTCGCCCAGATCGCCTTGCATGCGATCCAAGCTGCTCAGCACGGCGCGCGCATGATGCAAAAAAGCCTCGCCTGCCGGCGTCGGGCTTACGCCGCGAGCGTGGCGATAGAGTAATGCCGTGCCTGCAGCGGTTTCTAAATCAGACAGACGCTTGCTCACTGCTGATGCCGCAATGAATTCTTTATCAGCCGCCTTGCCAATGCTGCCGTGCTCACACACGGCCGCAAAGAGCTGCAATGTGGTGAGATCAAGGCGGCGCGCAAAGCTGCGCTCGGAGGGCTTCATAAGAAAAGGATAAGAGGCGTCGTGTATGGCGATATCAGTGACTGATTGTCCCACGCAATGCGAGCGTAGGCATCGTGAATTGAGAGGGGTGCATGGCGTTTTCATGGAGTGTGCGGGCGCTCAGTTTTTGATTCAATCGATGTCAGCTATTTTTTAAGTTCATGGAGACAAAGCATGCATCCTCAATTCAATCGCCGTCATGTGCTCAGCTCAGCGCTTGCCAGCGCAACGTTCGTCGCCACCCCTTGGGCACGCGCCCAAGCCTTCCCCGAGCGCCAGCTCACCATCGTCGTGCCCGCGCCACCAGGCGGCACGGCGGATATTTCTTCGCGTGCGATTTCTGATCCGCTCTCCAAAGCACTTGGCCAAGCGGTGGCGGTGGACAACAAGGGCGGCGGCAATGGCGCGGTGGGCGCGCAAGTGGTGATCAATGCCAAGCCCGATGGCCACACGCTGCTGATGGCCTATTCTGGCTTTCATTGCATGAGCCCGCATTTGGTCAAGCTCCCCTACGACCCACTCAAAGACCTGCAAGCCGTGGCTAATGTGTATTCCGCGCCGCAAGTGATGGTGGTGCGCTCTAATCTGGGCATCAAAACCGTGCAAGAGCTGATCGCCTTTGTCAAGAAAAATCCAGGCAAGCTCAATTACGGCAGCTCCGGCAATGGCAGCGTGCAACACATCGCCACTGAGCTCTTCAAGCAAATCAGCGGCACATTCATCACCCACATACCGTACCGCGGTTCAGGCCCCACGATCACGGATTTGCTCGCCAGCCAGATTGATCTCACGGTGACGACTGCGCCATCGCTCATGCCGCATATTCAAAGCGGCCGCTTCACGCCGCTGGTCGTGGCTGGCCCGCGCCGCCTGAGCAGTTTGCCCAATGTGCCCACGGGCGCTGAGGTTGGCTTGAAAGGCTATGAGGTCGATGCTTGGTTTGCGCTGTACACGCATGCGCAAGCGCCCAAAGCGGCGGTAGATCGCATCGCCAGCGAGGTGCAAAAAATCATGGCCGTGCCTGCGTTCAGAGAGCGTGCGAGCAGCTTAGGTGCAGAGGCCAACTTCATCGGTTCGCGCGAGATGATGGCTTATGCGCAAGCGGAATACGACAAATGGGGCAAGGTGATCAAATCGGCCAAGATCACGGCGGATTAGTAAAGATCAAAGCCTATTGATTTTTAAGCCATTTGAGTACTTTGGTAGCGTATCTACTGCGTAAAGTGCTATTAAATTTATAGCGTTTTTCATACTTCTACTTGGAAAGCAATGGCACGGCCTGATATTCATATCGCGAACGCTACAAAAGTGATGTTCAATGACGCTGTAAATTCAGAGAGCTACTGCGATGTTTATGCAGTCAATCGCAAAAGCCGAGCCAGCGCACGATCTTCTATGCCTTCTGAACGCAAGCTTTGCTGCGTGCGTTGCGCGTAATCCAGCGTGGTGCCGTAGCGGCCGCTGGCTTGACTGAATATTTGACGGTGTTGCTCAGGTGCTAGGTCGCCACAAAAACTCACGCTGTTGCGTGGCAATGTGAAGGCAAGGGCGCTGACATTGCCTTGCGCTGTGCGGCAGCTTAGCCAGCGCGGTTCGTAGACATCGCCGGGCATTTCTCGAAACCACAAGTCTTTCAGGGCTTGGCTTGCCTGCAGCCGAGGAATGCGAAATACCACGCCTTGGCAGCTGCCGCCGCTGAGCAATGCAAAGACGAGACCGGGACACTCGGGCGAGCCTCTGTTGACTGTGCTCCACATCTGCAAAGCGCGATGCCAGCCATGCACCCGAGCTGGGCGGCGCTCGGTAAACTGGAATTCTTGCTTCCAAATCAAGGAGGCGTAGCCGAAGAGCCAGAGATCGCCGTTGTGCTGATCGTTTTGATGTTTCCATTGCGCCATCACATTGCCCAGCGCGGCATCTGAATAGGATAGATCGTTTTTTTGGAAAGCTTGCAGACGGGTCATAGGCTCAATTTACAATAAGCGATTGTTTTAAACGGACTTAGCAATGTTCTCACAAGAAGACGAAGGCACGAATGTAGGCTTGGGTGTGGTTTTTGCGGTGATTTTCTTGGTGGTCAGCATGGTCATCGGCATCGCGATTTTTCAGAAAAATAAATCTGCAAAGGCAGCTAAAGCGGCTGCGGTAGCTGTTGTGCCGGCTGCAGCGGTGGTTGCTGCCGCGCCTGTGGCTGCTATGCCCGCCGCTGCTGGCGCCAATGCAGCCAGCGTCAAAGTGGAAAACGGTGTGGTGAAGTTTTACTTTGCACCCGGCAAGGTGGAGCTGGCGCAAGATGGCGCGAAGGCTTTGACGGATATTCTCGCTGCAGCTAAAACCGGAAAAAAAGTGGGCATCAGCGGCTATGTCGATCCATCGGGCGATGCGGCCAAAAATGCGGAGCTGGCCAAGCAGCGTGCCTTTGCTGTGCGTGATTTGCTCACTGCTTCGGGTGTGAGCGCCGATCAAATCGTGCTCGTGCGGCCAAACGACATCAAGGCGGGTGCGACAAGCGCTGCTGAAGGCCGCCGTGTTGAAGTGTTCATGATTTAAGCGCTTATGCGTTGGATAAAGAGCCGCTTTTTTAAGCGGCTTTTTTGTTCCTCGCTTGTAACTGGGCGGCAGCGGAAATCAGCCAATCATCGTATGATTGAGGTAATTAAGTTACATTGAATCAGAGATCCTATGAAACTCCATCCTTCCATTGAGGCTGTAACGCAGCGCATCCGCCAGCGCAGCACTGCCACGCGCAGCGCCTACCTTTCACAAATCAAAGCGGCTTCTCACCGAGATCGCGGAGCGGATCGCATGGGATGCGCCAATGTGGCGCATGCATTCGCAGCATTGCCTGCGAATGACAAACTCAAAATCGTCGCCGAGAAAGCGCCCAACATCGCCATCGTCAACGCTTACAACGACATGCTCTCCGCGCATGCGCCGTTTGCAGCTTATCCCAGCATCATCAAAGACGAGCTGCGCAAGCACGGCGCCACGGCGCAGGTGGCTGGCGGCGTGCCCGCGATGTGCGATGGCGTGACGCAGGGCACAGCTGGCATGGAGCTTTCGCTTTTTTCGCGCGACAACATTGCGCAAGGCACAGCGATTGCGCTCTCGCATGATGTGTTTGATGGCGCGCTGCTGCTCGGCGTGTGCGACAAAATCGTGCCCGGGCTTTTGATTGGCGCTTTGCATTTTGGGCATTTGCCCACCGTGTTTGTGCCAGCAGGGCCGATGACATCGGGTTTATCCAACAATGAAAAGGCCAAGGTGCGTGAGCAGGCCGCGCAAGGTTTGGTGGGCAGAAAAGAATTGCAAGAGGCCGAGAACAAGGCGTATCACGGCATGGGCACGTGTACGTTTTACGGCACGGCCAACAGCAATCAAATGCTCTTGGAGGCGATGGGCTTGCATGTGCCGGGCACGGCGTTTGTCAATCCTGATGAAGCCACGGGAAGCAACTTGCGCGAACTGCTCACACGCGAGGCTGCGCGCACTGTTTTGCAAGCGACTAAAGATGCCAAGCGCATCGGCGAGCTAGTCGATGAGCGCTGCATCGTGAACGCGATGGTGGCGCTGCTGGCCACAGGCGGCTCCACCAATCATTTGATTCATTGGGTGGCTGTGGCGCGATCAGCCGGCATTCTCATTGATTGGAATGATTTCTCGACGCTCTCCGATGCTGTGCCCCTGCTCACGCGCGTGTATCCGAATGGCAGCGCAGATGTGAATCAATTTCAAGCAGCGGGCGGGCCCGGTTTTGTGATTCGTGAATTGATTGATGCGGGCTTCATGCATGCGGATGTGGCCACCGTTTCGAGCAGCTTGCGTGAGTTCACCAAAATTCCATCCGCTCTTGAGGGCAAGCTTGCGTGGGCTGATGCAGGAGCGAGCAAAGATACCAGCGTGGTGCGCCCGGCTGCTGAGCCTTTTAGCGCCACGGGCGGCTTGAAACTCTTGCAAGGCAATCTCGGGCGCAGCGTGATCAAGGTGTCTGCCGTGCCTTCAAGCAACCACATCACGCAAGCACCCGCGCGCGTGTTCGACAGCCAAGAAGCCATGCTCGCAGCCTTCAAAGCAGGCGAGATGGAAAAGGATATGGTGGTGGTCGTGCGCTGGCAAGGGCCGCGTGCTAATGGCATGCCTGAGCTGCACAAGCTCACGCCGCCACTGGCTGTGCTTCAAGCCAAAGGTTTCAAAGTGGCACTGGTGACCGATGGGCGCATGAGCGGCGCATCAGGCAAAGTGCCTGCTGCGATTCATGTGAGCCCCGAGGCGCTGGCAGGCGGGCCATTGGCCAAACTGCGCGATGGCGATATCGTGCGGCTGGATGGCGTGGCAGGCACATTGCAAGCACTCGTGTCAGAGGCCGAATGGAATGCGCGGCCTCTGGCGCAGATGCCCACTGATCTTACGCAATCCAATGGCATCGGTATGGGGCGCGAATTGTTTGCTGCTACCCGCCGCAATGCCCTCACAGCAGAAGAAGGCGCTTGCTCATGGCTTTG
>JAYSRZ010000148.1:0-5369 GCA_043720775.1 Variovorax sp.
GATCCGCTGGGGGCAGCGAAGCAAAGCGTATTCTTTCAGCCGCAGGCGAAGTTTGCTGAATTGCAGATCACGCAACTGTCTAAAGAGACTGCGCCTCGCGTTTTGCAGCTATCCAGTGAGCTGATTCATTGGTCACCCGAGCCGCGCGTGATTGAAAAGCTGATCGAGTCCACCGTGATGATGGGGCTGGATGATCTGGCGATGTTTCATTTGCAGCGGTATCGCACAGCGTATCCCAAAGCGCATGCGGATTGGGTTCAAAAGGCGCTTTGAATTTTTGATGCGCGAAGACTGCGCATCCAAGCTGATGCTTACCAACGATTTTTGATTTTGTTGAAGGCGTTATCGCCCACCAAGCGGTGCGCTGCTGGCGTGAGATGGCGATCATCAGAAAAAAGCGAGAGGCTGTACGTTGCTGTGGTGACGCCGACATTGAGCGTGGCGGTGGTGCAGCTTGTGGTGTTGAAGGTGGCAGTGGCGCAGGCAGGTGTGCTCACGGTGGCGGCTGTGGCGCTGGGGTTGAGTGTGGTGGGGCCTGCAATGAGGGCGTTGACGTAGGCTTCGTTGTCGATCAAGAGCACGTCTGCCGTGACGCCGGCAAGGCTGTTTTTGAGGCTGTCGTTGAAGGCGCGGCTGGCGGCTGTTAAGGCGACGGTGCGGGTTTGCAAAGAAGCAAAAGGTGTTTTGCCGAGATCGGGTGCGTTGGCGATGACGACGTGTTTTGCGCCAGCAGCGGTTAAGCGCAGCACTTGTGCGGCCAGGGCGCGGCCTGATACGGTGGCGGCGGCGTTGAGTGCGGCGTTGTCTGTGGGGTTGGCGGTGGCCAAGGCGGCGAGCTCGGCTACGCCGGCGTCAACAATGAGCAGATCGCTTGCACCGATATTACCGGGCAGAAAGGCGGTGATTTGAGCGGCGATGGCGTTCACATTTGCGCCGCCGCTTGCAAAGCCCAAACCGCCGGAGATCTGCGCGGTGATGGTGTTGCCATAACTGGTGGCAACGCGCTCGACCCAAATGTTGATGCTGCCATCGTTGACGGTGAATTTCGCGCCGGTTTGGCCGAGATCAGACAAGCCATCGCCAAAGCTGATCACGCGCGTGGGCTTGAGTGGCTGGAAGGTGGAGCCGGAGCCACAGGCAACGAGCGCGATGCTGCTGGCTACGATCAGGGCGCCGGGCATCAAACGGGTGGACAAAGCGCGGATCAGAGCAGATATGACTTGCATGGTGAACTCAAAAAATGGAGGTGGCTTGGCTGGCAAGCCGAGGCAAAGCGATATCTTAACCGCCCCTTCCATCAGGCTTTGACAGGGGATTTCCAAAAGCGCCTATTAGCGCTCTCAAGCGCAGGCGCGCTGCAAACGATCTCGCACACCATCCCAAGCGCTGTCTTGCGGCACGGTTTCGACCCAAATCAGTCGCACCTTTTGCAGATCGAATTCGCGCAGCACAGAAAACAACTGCTGCGCTGTGGCAAGCGCATCGCTGGGCATACGGCGCAGCAAGATGTGGCTGCTGAGCGGCTTCAACGGGCTGCGTGCGTAAATCGCAATGTTTTTAGCGTCTGCGCCAAGAAGATCCAGCGCGGTTTGCAGCGCCTTGGCATCCATCAGGCGCAGCGTGGCCTGCGGCGCGTAATGAGAGGCTAGGGTGCCCGAGGCGCGGGGCGCCGGGCTCAATAGATCGCGGGGCGCCGGGCTCAATGCATCGAGGGGAGTCTCGTTTTGAGTAACGAGGTCGGATTTTGAGGCATTTTCTCTGTTTTGCGCAGGTAAATATTGCGTAGAGCGCTCACTATTTAATAGCAACTCATTGACCAGAGCTTGCCCCATAGCCGCTTCCAGCTGAGCGCTCGTGAGCACGCCAGGCCGCAGCAACACCGGCGCGCCGCGCGTGCAATCCACGATGCTCGATTCAATACCCACCTCGCATGCCCCGCCATCAATGACCGGGATGCTGCCTGCAAATTCCGCGACCACATGCGCTGCTGTGGTGGGGCTGACTTTGCCGAATCGATTGGCGCTCGGCGCGGCGATGCCATACACGCCAAGCTTGGCGCATTCAAAGAGCAGCTCGCGAGCCAGAGGGTGCGCCGGGCAGCGCAGACCAATCGAGTCTTGCCCACCGGCTGTAGCTGCCGCCACGCCGCTTTTTCGCCGCACGATCACGGATAGGGGCCCCGGCCAGAAAGCATCGATCAGCCTCTGGGCAAAATCTGGCATTTCGGCCGCAAAATGCGCCGCTGCTTGCGCGTCTGCCACATGCACGATCAGCGGATGATCGGCCGGCCGGCCTTTGGCAGTGAATATTTTTGCTACCGCCGCATCATTGCAAGCATCGGCGCCCAGTCCGTAAACAGTTTCGGTGGGAAAAGCGAGTAGCTCGCCTGCTGCAATTGCCTTCGCACCTTCTTTCGCGCTGTCGATAACGCTCTGCGCCGCCATGATGTCAAGCCATATCGAGCATCGTGGGCTGATAGTGCAACCCAAGCGTTTGCGCCACTTCTAAGGCCACCGAGCCCGCGATCTCAGGCGATACGCCTGTGATCGTGATGTGCCCCATCTTGCGGCCTTTGCGTGCGCCTGCTTTGCCATAAATATGCAGCGAGACGCCCGGCATAGCGAGCACAGCGGCCCAATCTGGCGCTTTCTCTTTGCCAGCCTCGTTGAGCCACAAATCACCCAGCACATTGAGCATCACGCAGCTGGCCAACTGCATCGGTTGCACCAACGGCAGGCCGCACAACGCACGCACTTGCAGCTCAAATTGGCTGATGCTTGAGCCCTCGATGCTCCAATGCCCAGAGTTGTGGGGGCGCGGCGCGATTTCGTTAACTCGCAGCTCACTTTGCTCGCTCAAATGCCCTGTCGAGTCTTTAAGAATAAAAAACTCAACGCACAGCACGCCCACATATTGCAAATGCTCTGCTATTGATTTAGAAGCACTCTGCGCAGATTCTATAAGCGCTAGAGGCAGATTGTGTTCGTAAATCTCGCTGCTGGCTAAGATGCCGTCGACGTGGACATTGCGAGCTATTGGTAGCGTCACCACTGCGCCATCTGCACTGCGAGCCAACACCACCGAGCATTCAGCCGCTAAATCAACCAGCTGCTCCAACACGCAAGGCACGCCGCCCAGCTGCTTAAAAGCGATACTGGCCTGCGAGCGCGTGCTTGCTTTGAGTTGGCCCTTGCCGTCGTAGCCCAGTGTGGCGGTTTTGAGCAAACCGGGAAAGCATTCGTCGGGCGCAGCGGTGATGTCTGCCATGCTCTGAATCGCCATGAAGGCCACCGGCGCGGCATGCGCATTGCCGCTTGCGCGAGTCACTTGCGCCAACATGTTTTTTTCTTCGATGCGATTCTGCGCAACTGCCACGCAATCCGCGCTGGGCGAGACAACGCGCTGCGAGCCCAGCGTGGCCATTGCGGGAGCGGAGACGTTTTCGAATTCAGTGGTGATCGCGGCGCAGCGTTGCATGAGTTGCGCCAGTGCCGCTTCATCATCAGTCGAGCCTTGGATGTGATAGTTGGCGGTCGTACCAGCCGGGCTGATGGGGTCTTTATCTAGCACGGCCACGAAGTAACCCATGCGCTGCGCCGCATGCACAAACATGCGCCCCAGCTGCCCGCCGCCCAGCACACCCAAAGTAGCGCCGGGGAGGATTAAGCTCATCGGCCCACCTTCATGTCGTTGGCCAGGCGCGTTTGTTCGCTGCGATACACAGCCAGCTTGCCCGACATGACGGCATCTTGCAGGGCGAGCATGGAAACAGCAAACAGCGCTGCATTGGCCGCCCCCGATGCGCCAATAGCAAACGTCGCCACAGGAATGCCGCGCGGCATTTGCACGATGGAATGCAGCGAATCCACGCCTTGCAAATGCTTAGAAGGCACTGGCACACCCAAAATCGGCACCGTGGTTTTAGCAGCCAGCATGCCCGGCAAATGCGCCGCGCCACCCGCGCCTGCAATGATCGCTTGCAGGCCGCGCAGCGAAGCGCTCTCAGCGTAATCAAACATCGCATCAGGCATCCGATGCGCTGAGATGACGCGGCATTCGTGGGCCACGCCAAAATCTGTGAGAATCTGCGCAGCGTGTTGCATCGTCTCCCAGTCTGAATTAGAGCCCATCACCACGCCGATTTGAATTTGAGTTTGTATCATTCCTAGATTGTAAGCAAGCCGCCTTGCAAAGCCGCAAGAAAGCGCAATCCGCCCATTTTTTTTCTAAGCCCTCGCCATGATTGATGTCACCGTTGCCACTTTTGAAGCCGAAGTGGTTGAAGCCTCCCAAACCGTCCCTGTCTTAGTCGATTTTTGGGCACCTTGGTGCGGCCCCTGCAAAACGATTGGCCCTATGCTGGAAAAGTTAGAGGCAGACTACGCTGGCCGCTTCAAGCTCGTCAAAATCAATTCCGATGACGAGCAGCAGCTCTCCGCCGCATTCGGCATCCGAAGCATTCCGACGTGTATTTTGATGATCAATGGCCAGCCGGTAGACGGCTTCCAAGGCGCACTGCCTGACAGCCAGCTCAAAGCGTTTTTAGACAAGCACTTGCCGCCGGCTGGCGCTTTGCCTGAGGCACTTGAAGGCGATACTGCGCCCGAACCCACGCAAGAAGATCACATGGCTGCGCTCAAAGATGCTAGCGACAAAGCGCCTGATGATGACAATGCCCGCTTCAATTTCATCCAGGCGCTGCTGCTCTCGGGCGACGCAGCGGCAGCGAAAGCGGCCTTCAAACCCGCAGCCGCCAAGGCCAGCGTGGTGCGCCGGTATGAAAGCGTGCAGATGATCATCAGCGCTATTGATTCAATAGCACTTCACGCAGATTCGGTGGGCGCTAAAGCCCAATTTGATCTAAAAATCGCGGCTAACAAACGCGATTTTTCAGCGCGCTACGCATATGCCCAAGCGCTGATTGCAGCAGGCCAATATACCGCCGCGATGGACGAATTGCTAGAAATTTTGATGCGCGACAAGCTCTGGGACAAAGAAGGCGGCTCCGAGGGCAAAGCCCGTAAGCTCTACATTGCCGTGCTCGATTTGATCGAGCTGCCCAAGCCCAAAATGCCCGATGGCCAAATCCCTCCGGAAGACCCGGTGGTGGCCACGTATCGCCGGCGTTTGAGCTCGGTCATTTTGAGCTAACTTGTAGTCTCCACAAGCCACAAGGCCTCTAAATTTGTCACAACTGCGCTGTGTCAGGTCTTCCGCAGTCGAAGTTGAAGCGTTACATTGGCTCATTCCTCATCTTTAGGAGACTTCAATGAAGCATTTCCCCGTCATTTCGATTTTGCTCACCGGCCTGCTGGCCGCAGCCTCAGTGAGCATTTCGGCGCAAACGCTCAACGGCGTGCCTCTTTCTC
>JAYSRZ010000149.1:0-16214 GCA_043720775.1 Variovorax sp.
CCATTTTGCGCAGCTCTTGCACGCCTTTCTCATTGGCAGCAATCTGCGCTTTGAGATCGGCCATGTTTTGATAGGGATTGCGGCTCGGGTATTCGCCGCATTCCAGCAGCGCGATCATTTCCTTCTCACGTAACACGCCACGCTCCACGAGCAAGAAATTATTGATCTGCACGCCCTCTTCTTCGATGCTCGTGGAAAACGGCGGCATGGAGCCGGGCGTCGTGCCGCCAATATCGGCTTGGTGGCCGCGCGAGCCGACGTAGAAAAGAGGCGACTTGCTCTCGCCCACATAGACGGGCGTGATCACCGTCACATCCGGCAAATGCGTGCCGCCGTGATACGGATCATTGAGCACATACACATTGCCCGGCTGCATGGTGGCGCGGTTCTCTTGCACTACCGTCTTGATGCTCTCGCCCATCGAGCCCAGATGCACAGGCATGTGTGGCGCGTTGGCAATCAAGTTGCCTTCGGCATCAAACAAAGCGCAACTGAAATCCAAACGCTCTTTGATGTTGACCGAGTAAGCGGTGTTTTGCAACTGCAAGCCCATTTGCTCAGCGATGTTCATGAAGAGGTTGTTAAACACTTCAAGCAGCACGGGATCAACCGTTGTACCCGCTGCGAATTTGATAGCGCCACCTACGTCACGTTTGGCACGCCGTTCAAGCACCAGATGATCCAAAGCCGTGAGATTCGCCTCCCAGCCGGGCTCCACAATCGTGGTGGCATTTTTCTCAGCAATGATGGCTGGGCTGGGGATCACATCGCCCGGACGCAGATCTTCGCGCACCACGAGCAAGGCTTCATGCCACTGGCCGCCGGAGAACATTTTGACTGTCTCGCGTGAGGGCACGGTGCGAGGCTCGTGCAGCGCGTGGCGCTTCTCTGCGGGCGCATCGCCGCTGATCACAGCTTCTACCGACACGGCTTCGACCACAAAAGCCTTGCCCTGCATGAGAAAAGCAAAGCGCTGCTTGTAAGCCTTCTCAAAAGCAGCCTCAATGCTCGCCAAATCGCCAAAGGGCACAACCAAGGCGGTATCTGTGCCTTGATATTTCACATGCACTCGGCGATGCACATTCACTGCGCCGCCACCGATATCTTGGCTTTGCAGCTCTGCGCTGGCCGCTTGCGCCAATGCATTCAACTTGGCTGACACTTCCATTAACGCCTTTTCTGCAAGCAACACTTCCACCGCCTGCTCCCGAATCACGCTCTGATCCGCCAAACCCATGCCATAAGCCGAAAGCACGCCCGCATACGGGTGGACGAACACGCGCGTCATGCCCAGCGCATCGGCCACCAGACATGCATGCTGCCCGCCCGCGCCGCCGAAGCATTGCAGCGTGTAGCGCGTCACGTCATAGCCGCGCGCCACAGAAATTTTCTTGATCGCATTGGCCATCTGCTGCACTGCGATGTTGATGAAACCCTCGGCCACGCTCTCAGCCGAGCGCCCGACTCTGCTGGCAACTTCGTTGAATTTCTCTTGAGCGGCCTCGAAGCTGAGCGCCTCATTCGCCGCCGCGCCAAACACTTTCGGAAAATGGCGCGGCTGGATTTTGCCCACCATCACATTTGCATCCGTCACAGCCAGCGGCCCGCCGCGCCGATAGCTCGCAGGCCCCGGGTTCGCGCCCGCGCTCTGCGGCCCCACGCGAAAGCGCGAGCCATCAAATTCCAAAATCGAGCCACCCCCCGCTGCCACCGTATGAATGCTCATCATCGGCGCACGCATGCGCACACCAGCCACCTGCGTTTCAAACTCGCGCTCAAACTCTCCCGCGAAATGGCTTACATCGGTGGATGTGCCGCCCATGTCGAAGCCAATCACTTTGACATCCGCAATCTTTGCAGAAGGATCAGAAAAGGCCTGCTGCGCAGTCCGTGCCATGCCCACAATGCCACCTGCAGGCCCCGACAAAATCGCATCCTTGCCCTGGAACGCTCGCGCATCCGTCAAGCCTCCAGAAGATTGCATAAAAAAGAGCTTCACACCCGGCAACTCACTGGCCACTTGGCTCACATAGCGAGAAAGAATCGGCGAGAGATAAGCGTCCACCACGGTGGTATCCCCCCGGCTTACAAACTTCATCATCGGTGAAGTTTTGTGGCTGACGCTGATTTGCGTGAAGCCCACTTCGCGTGCGATGCGCTCCGCAGCCAGCTCGTGTGTTGTATAGCGATAACCGTGCATAAACACAATAGAAACCGATCTTAGCCCGCACAGATACTGCGTGGCCAGCTCACTTTTTAATAGTGATTCATTGAGCGGCATGACGATGCTTCCATCCGCCCCCACACGCTCCTGCGCTTCGATCACGGCGCTGTAAAGCAGCTCGGGTAATACGATATTGCGATCAAACAAACGCGGCCGGTTTTGATAGGCAATGCGTAGCGCATCACGAAAGCCACGTGTCGTCACCAGCAGCGTGGGCTCACCTTTGCGCTCAAGCAGCGCGTTGGTGGCCACAGTCGTGCCCATCTTCACGCATTCGACTAAGTCAGAGCGCACCAGCTCGCCGGGCTTCAAGCCCAACAAATGCCGAATGCCCGCAACAGCCGCATCTTTGTATTGCTCAGGATTTTCCGAAAGGAGCTTGTGCGTCACCAGCGAGCCATCTGGCCGCTTGCCTACGATGTCGGTAAAAGTGCCGCCACGGTCAATCCAGAATTGCCATTTTTTATTCATAAGATTTCTAAAACTTTTTTCACATAGAAGCTGCCGCACGTGCTGCTTGGTCATACACGCCGGAGAGCACTCGAAGCAATCGCGCTAATTCACCAATGTCACGATTAAGCGATGCATCCGCCTGCAAAGCCTCAATCAAACAAGCCTCACGCACTTCGCGATAGCGCTGCACATGCTGCATGCCTAGATCCGTTGACGAATAAGTGACTTCTTTGCCGCTCTTATTGGATTGCACGACCCCTGAGATTTGTAATTTTTTCAGCGAATAGTTCACCAAATGCGTGTCTTCAATATTCATGATGAAGCAAATATCCGCCAGCCGCTTGTCTCGCGCACGATGCGTCACATGATGCAAGACCAACACATCCAGCGGCGTTAAATCGCGCAAACCAGCAGCCGTCATGCAATGCACGATCCAGCGATGAAATGCATTGCCCGCCACGATCAAGCCGAATTCAAACTCACTCATCTCCGCGCTGTGCTCGGAGACGAGATGCGCAGAGGAGACGATAGGCGCAGATTTCTGCGATGGCTTTTTAGGTGAGCCTTTAGTTGCAACAGGTTCTTTCATAACGTCGATTAGACAGCAATTCGTTGATGAATTGTCAACACTTAGGGCAAATACCAATGCTGCCGTTTGAGCAGCGCGGTACATTCGATCCATCATCAACTCACCCTTTGGAGTATTCATGAACCGCCGCCTATTCACCGCCGTTGCAGCCGCAGCCACCATGCTGGCCAGCACAATTGCTCAAGCGCAAACCAAATGGGATTTGCCTAGCGCTTATCCGGCGACCAACTTTCACACAGAAAATTTGATGCAATTTGCTGCCGATGTGGATAAGGCCACGGCCGGCAAATTGAAAATCACCGTGCATCCCGGTGCATCGCTTTTCAAAGCGCCTGAGATCAAGCGTGCTGTGCAAACGAATCAAGCGCAAGCTGGCGAGATTTTGTTGGCTAACTTTCAAAACGAATGGCAAATTTTCGGCGCGGATGGCCTGCCCTTTTTGGCCGACAGCTATGACGAAGCAGCCAAGCTTTGGAAATTTCAAAAGCCGATGCTTGAAAAGAAGTTAGGCGAGCAAGGCATGGGCGTGCTCTACGCTGTGCCATGGCCACCGCAGGGCTTGTACTCCAAAAAACCAATCTCCACGGGCGCAGATTTGAAAGGCTACAAATGGCGCGCTTACAGCCCAGCTACTTCACGCATGGCTGAATTGCTCGGTGCGCAGCCTGTCACCGTGCAAGCCGCTGAGGTGAGCCAAGCATTCGCTACAGGCGTGACTGACAGCATGATGAGCTCCGGCTCGACCGGCTGGGATGCCAAGCTGCACGAGACCGTCAAGCAATGGTATGACCTCCAAGCTTGGCTTCCTAAGAATGCTGTGATCGTCAACAAAGCGGCTCTTGATGCACTCGATGCACCGACCAAAGCCGCTGTGATGAAAGCCGCAGCAGATGCCGAGGTGCGCGGCTTCGCAGCTAGCAAAAAAGCCAATGGCGAGACGCTTGACAAGCTCAAAGGCGGCGGCATGCAAATCTTGCCTCCAAGCGCGGCGCTCAAAGCTGATATGAAGAAAGTCGGCGACACGATGCTCAAAGAATGGCTTGAAAAAGCTGGGCCAGAAGGCAAGCAATTGGTTGATGCATTCTTGAAATAAGACACCCCCCGTTCGGCCTGAGCCTGTCGAAGGCATGCAGCATTTTGACCTTTCGACAAGCTCAGGACAGGCTAAGCTCAACGCGAACGGACACAAGGAAAACAATACAACATGCGCAAACTCCTCAATGCGCTCTATGATGGAGCGGCCGCCTTGGCCGCTCTTTTCATGGTGCTGATGCTTCTCATGATCTTGGCTTCCGTGGTGGGGCGAGAATTTAATTTTTATATACGCGGTACGGATGCTTATGCGGGCTACTTTATGGCCGCTGCGGGCTTCTTATCGCTTGCGCATACTTTGAAACGCGGCGAACACATCCGCGTCACCTTGTTGATCGCCAAGCTCAAGGGCGCACCACAGAAAGCGATGGAAATTTGGTCGCTCTTTGCTGCCAGCGCGCTTGCAACTATTGCTGCTTTCTACGCAGGCAAGCTAGCCTTTCAAAGCTGGCAGTTTAACGATATTTCTACCGGCAATGACGCCACACCACTGTGGATACCACAGCTCTCCATGGCGATCGGCACGGCGATTTTGGCGATTGCCTTCATCGACGAATTAGTGATGGAAATTCAAGGCAAGCGCGTGCAGGCGACCTCCTCCGAATCACTGCATAACGAATAAGAAAAAAAACTATGAGCGATATCGGCATTTCTTTGCTTTTGGTGGGCACGCTGTTTCTTATCCTAGGCAGCGGCGTGTGGATCGGCCTCTCGCTCTCGGGCGTGGCATGGATCGGCATGCAGCTTTTCTCCAGCCGCCCCGCAGGCGATGCAATGGCGACTACGATTTGGGGATCATCGAGCAGTTGGACGTTGACTGCTCTGCCGCTGTTCATTTGGATGGGCGAAATCTTGTTTCGCACGCGCATTTCACAAGATATGTTTCGCGGGCTCTCGCCTTGGATTCAAGCCCTGCCCGGCCGCTTGCTGCATACCAATGTGATCGGCTGCACGATTTTTGCTGCCGTCTCTGGCTCATCAGCAGCCACTTGCGCCACGATTGGCAAGATGACATTGCCCGAGCTCAAAAAGCGCGGTTACCCAGACGATATCGTGATCGGCACGCTGGCTGGCGCGGGCACGCTAGGCCTCTTGATTCCGCCCTCCATCATCATGATTGTCTATGGCGTGACGGCTGAAGTCTCGATCTCGCAGCTCTTCATCGCTGGCGTGATCCCCGGCTTGATGCTGGCATGCCTCTTTTCGGGCTACATCATCTTTTGGGCGCTACGCAATCCGCATCTCGTGCCCCCGCGCGATCCCGTGATGAGCTTTGGGCAGAAGCTCAGGGAATCAAGCAGCTTAATACCAGTGGTCTTGCTCATCATTGCCGTGCTTGGCTCGATCTATGCAGGCATCGCCACAGCTACTGAAGCTGCAGGCGTGGGCGTGGTGGGATCGTTCGTGCTCGCCGCCTCGCAGCGCAGCTTAACGTGGGCCTCTTTCAAAGATTCACTCATGGGCGCAACGCGCTTGTATTGCATGATCGCGTTGATTCTTGCCGGCGCATCCTTCCTCACATTGGCGATGGGCTACATCGGCCTGCCGCGCCATTTGGCCGAGTGGATAGGCGGCCTGGGCCTCTCGCAATTCACGTTGCTCATGGCGCTCATGGTGTTCTACATCATCCTCGGCTGCTTCTTAGATGGCATCAGCATGGTGGTGCTCACGATGGGCGTGATCCTGCCCACGATTGTAAAAGCGGGCATCGATCCGCTGTGGTTCGGCATCTTCATCGTCGTCGTGGTCGAGATGGCGCAGATCACTCCGCCAGTGGGCTTCAATCTGTTCGTGTTGCAAGGCATGACGGGGCGGCAGCTCACCTACATCGCTCGCGTAACGCTACCGATGTTCTTCCTCATGGTCGTTGCGGTGATTTTGCTTTACGTCTTCCCGGGGCTGATCACTTGGTTGCCTCAGCAGATGAAATAACTGATCGAGGTGATGCGCAGAATTTTTTTGCTGGACCCGCCATCATCACGGCGCACCCACCTCCGTTCGTGTCCCCCGCCTGCGGCTCCTCCTTTACCTCACTGCGGTGGATGCACCGCGCTGATGGCTACGAATTGGCGTTTTGGATATCACCTGTTTGATGGTTACTGTGCTCGCAAGATCACTCTACCTGTGCGTTTTGCGTAGGTCAAGGAGGAGACGGCGAAACTGATTTGCCGAAGAAGAATAAATTAAATCGCCGTCGGGGGACACGGAGCAAAACGCGCAGGTAGCGCGATCTCGCCAAACGAAACATCACTCAACAGAAAACGTTAACCCTGCATTCGCCTGCAAACGATTGATCAGGTCTTTGCCTAATGCCGGAGCCGGCGTCCATATGCCGCCAGTCGTCTCAGCTGACTGAGTTAGCAAACAGACGGCACACTCAGAAATCATTTTGCTAGTCGAGCCGTAACCCGGATCGCGATCTCCTTTTACGCCAACTTTTGCAGTGTTGCCTTGCGCGTCTTCAGCAAGGAACAACACATCATAGAAACCGTTCTCGCGCTCTTCTTTACTCGGGCCCTCACCGGGCTTGGGGCCACCTTCGCCACCGAGCGACTTGTCGGCTGCAACATGATTTGCAATCGCTTGGCCTTTCTCGCCTGCGCCTGTGATCATCATTTCGTCATACACAAAATCTTGGCCATAGGTGTGCGCCATCAAGAAGTTGGAGCGATGGATGTTGCGCGTATTGATCGCGGCCATCACAAAAGGAGCAACCCACATGTCTGAGCCCAGTGCTTCATCGATCATCGGTTTGCTGCCACTGGGCTGCTTAGGCCCAGTGAAGCCAGGGGTGAGCGAGAAAGGATTGCGCAGGAGATCAAGCACCGCTGGGTCAGCAGCTGCAGCCATCGTGGCTTTCATGCTGGCAGCTGTGCCGCCGGAGAATGTGCCCTTCATTTTGCGCACGCGGCCACGGATGCGGCTCGCAGCGTGGCCAAACTTTTGTTTGAACTGGCTTTGCAGCATGAACACGCCCATATCGAAAGGCACAGAATCAAAGCCGCAGGAGAAGACGATGCGCGCCCCGCTCTTTTTAGCAGCTTCTTCATGCGCATCGATCATGTGGCGCATCCATGCGGGCTCGCCGCAAAGATCGACGTAATCCACTCCTTGGGAAGCGCAAGCTGCCACCATCTCGTTGCCATAGAGCTGATAAGGGCCCACGGTAGTAAGCACGAGGCGCGTACGCGTCATGAGCGTTTGCAGGCTTGCGGCATTCGACGTGTCTGTGACGACTAGAGGCGTATCCTTTGGCGCGCCGATTTCATCACGCACTGCAGCTAATTTTTCTGCACTGCGGCCACCCATCGCCCAGCGGATGCCCTCAGCATTTGCGCCGTTCGCACCTTGGTTTGGATAGCGCGCCATCATGTATTCAGCCACCAAGCGCCCCGTAAAACCTGTTGCGCCGTGGATGACGATATCGAATTCTTTGCTCATGCTTTGCCTCCTAAAGTGATTTGATTTTGCGCTTCGCTGGCCGGCGCAGTTTTAGCCAGAGTCGCATCCATGACTTTGCGCAGGCGCGGATCGGTCTTCAAGCTATAAATCTTCCAGCCAGTGGCCTCAACAATTGCTTCTTGATACGGCGGCAGATTTGTGCATTCGAGCACCAGTGATTTCAACTCAGGTGCGCGCGCTTTGAGAGCCAGTGCTGCAGCTACGGCTTCCCCACGAGCGAGAGACACATCTAGCGTAAGTTGATTGCCAAGAATTTTTGTGGCGAACTCGCCCGCTGGCGGCATACCTTGAATGATCACGTCTTTCAAGCGCTCTTTCGGCACGCCCGCCGCTCGCAGATGCTCGCTGCCCAGCAAGTTCGCGCTGATGGTGAGCACACCGACTTGCTTTTCTTGGAGTAGCAATGCGGGCAATTGCAACAAGCTAGAAGTGACCACCGGCAGCTTCGTGACCGATTGCAATTCTTTTTGCAGCAAGACTAAAAAGCCGCAACTGGTGGTGATCGCCTGCACCCCACGCAACTGCAGCCCGCGCACAATATTTTGAAACGCGGGCACGAGCCGCGCTTGCCGCAAGCTGGCAGCGGACGTGACGACCTTTGCTGGCCAGATGCCTTTGACTTTTTCATGATGCACGCTCACGCCAAAAGTTTGCGTGTGGCCCACATCACCCAGCGGGCGCGGAAACTGTGTGTCGAGCATGACGATGCCGAGCACCGATGGCGTTTGGCCATACACATGAATACCACTCATCTTTTACAGCGCTTTCACAACAGATAAATCAGGTTTTTCAAGCCAGCTTGCGAACTCATCAGCCAACTGTTGCGCCGCACTCGTCGCCGCTGTCCATTGCGCCACACGCGCGGCCAAATTCGTGCCGTGATGCGCAAAATCGGTGCGATCGGGTAGCTTGCCACGCGGCAGTTTTTTGATCCACTCTTCGCTTGGCGCAAGCACGATCATGCGATCTAAAAACGCACTCGATCCATGCCGCCACTTGAGCGATTTATCTAGCCAACCGGGCACCACGGCCTGTTGGAAATGCGGATACAGCACGATGCCGTCATCAAGCTTGTAATCCAAGTGCAAGTGATAGTCGGTAATCCCGCCATCCCAATATGCGCCGCGCGGTGCGCCGGGAATATCGTGTACGGCGCGGAGCACAAAAGGAATGGAGCAACTGGCTTGCAGCGCGGGATTGAAATTCGCTTCGTTCAAGGCAATTTGCCGCGTGCGGTAATCGCCAGTGCGGAAAGGAAGCTCCCCCATAGGCTTCGCGAGAAGCTCATTCGAGCTTGAAAACACCACCCGCTCCAACCAAGCGCCCATCGCTTTGCGCCGCACCACATTCGTAAAAAACGCTCCTGCATATCCAAGCGGCGCACGCAGAGAGCCTTCTCGCCCCAAGATATGCCGCCCGCGCGAAGTGACGATATGCAACTTGTAGCGCGGATGCAGCAAAACTTCACTCACCCGTCCACCGTAAAACGCTTGCAGCGACGCGCCAAAATCCGCGCTGATGCGATCCGGCGTGGGGAATTTTTTGCCGGGCTCTAGCGCGTAATCTTGATGGATGTAATCGCGCTTCAGCCGCTCGAATGCTTTGACAGAATCATTCAAACAAGCGGTCGCCATGCGCCAAGCGCCAATGCTCGCGCCCACCAAATCAACCTGTTGCGAAGATCGAGCCAGCCAATCCCCAAAAATAAATCGATCCAGCGGCCCAAGAATCAAGCCCTTTGGCCCGCCCGCCGCCGCAGGCATCGTGCGCACATGCGAAGGCGAGAGCCCATGCGTTTGAAGATGCGCCAGAGCTTGCGAACCCGCGTAGATGCGAAGAGCTTTCATGGCATGATTTTATAAGCGTTTTAGGCATTTTTCACCCGTACTTACTGCGTGAGGTGCTACTATTTTCATAGTAATTATCTTTTGATCCCACATGCCTTCCGGCGGCTGCGCTTGGGTTGTTTCTCGCAGCTACTGTCTTGGAGGAGCGCCAGCCGAAGGCCAGCGCGTGGGACACGAGCGGCGGGGAACAGCCCAAGTGCAGCCGCATGTACACAAGCAGCCACGCAAAAAGTACCAAGAGCGCTAAGATCAGCAAAACAGGAGACAAACATGGCCAAAGACTTTACCCAAATGGAAGACAGCAATCGCTCTTCCAACAAAACTATTCACGAGATCAGCTCGCCGCAAAGGCGCATGTTTTTAGGCGCATCGAGCGCCTTGGCATTGAGCGCCCTGCTGCCTGCGTGCGCTCAAACGCCGATCGCTCAAGCTGCCGCATTGACTTTCAAGCCCACTCCCGTCGACGCATCAGACAAATTCGTCGTGCCTGAAGGCTATCGCGCCCAGCCACTCGCGCCTTGGGGCGAAGCAGTCGGCATCGCAGGCAACATGCCTGCTTTCAAAATGGATGGAAGCAACACAGCCGCCGAGCAAGCTGTGCAAATGGGCATGCATCACGATGGCTTGCATTTTTATGCGCTGGAGGGCAACAAGCGCGGTCTGTTGGTGATGAATCATGAGTATGTCGACGATGGCTTGCTGCATGCAGGCGGCATGAAAGATTGGACGCTTGAGAAGGTGCGCAAATCGCAGGCAGCGCATGGCATCAGCGTCGTGGAAGTTTCCGATACGGGCAAAGATTGGCAGATGACGCGCCCCAGCAAATACGCTCGCCGCATCACAGCCAACACACCCTTCGCCATCCAAGGCCCATGCCGTGGCCACGCGATGATGCGCACAGCCGCTGACCCGCGCGGTGAGACGATTTTGGGCACGATCAACAATTGCGCCAGCGGCAAAACGCCTTGGGGCACGTATCTCTCAGGCGAAGAAAACTTCCGTTTTTACTTTGGCAACACTGACTCAAAAGACACGCATCAACAGCGCTGGGGTATGGTCAAAGATTCCTTCTTCGGCTGGGAAAAGCACGATGCGAGATTTGATCTTGGCAAGAATCCCAACGAAGCCAATCGCTTTGGCTGGGTGGTGGAAGTTGACCCGATGGATCCGAGCAGCACGCCTATCAAGCGCACAGCTCTTGGCCGCGCCGCGCATGAGGGCGCATGGGTCGCGCTCACGAAAGACAAGCGAGCCGTGGTCTACAGCGGCGAAGATGCACGCAACGAATACATCTACAAATTTGTGAGCCGCGACGCTGTCAAACCCGCTGGCAATGGATTGACGCAAGCGCAAGCCAACCGCGAGCTGCTGGACCACGGCACTTTGTATGTGGCGAAATTCAACGCAGATGGCAAGGGCACATGGCTGCCTTTGATTCACGGCCAAGGCGGCTTAACAGCAGCCAATGGCTTTGCCGATCAAGGCGAAGTCTGCATCAAAGCGCGCCAAGCCAGCGACCTGCTCGGCGGCACAAAAATGGATCGCCCTGAGTGGCTCGCCATTGATGAAAAATCCGGCTGGGTCTATTGCACGCTTACCAACAACAGCTCGCGCGGCGCAGCAGGCCAGCCCGCTGTGGACGCCGCCAACCCACGCGCCGGCAATCAGCATGGCAACATCATTCGCTGGAAGGAAAACGGCGATTTTGACCAAGCCACATTCGAGTGGAATCATTTGCTCTTCGCAGGCGATCCAGCCGCCGCACGCGCGGACGCCAAAGGCAACATCAAAGGCGATTTATTCGGCTGCCCCGATGGCCTGGCCTTCGATCCCGCAGGGCGCCTCTGGATCCAAACGGATATGCATGCCAGCCAAATGTACAAAGACGAATTCACGAATTTGGGCAACAACCAAATGCTCGCCTTTGATGCAGCAAGCGGCAAAGCCATGCGCTTTTTAACCGCCCCCACCAACAGCGAAGTCACCGGCGCTGCTTGGACGCCCGATGGCAAAACCATGTTCATCAATGTGCAGCATCCGGGCGAGACGGCAGGCGATCGCTCTGATCCTGCAGAGCCCGGCAAATTCTCAAATTGGCCTGATTACGCAACCGGCGGCCGGCCACGCTCTTCCACCGTGGCGATTCGCAAAAACGATGGCGGCTTGATCGGCACTTAAAGATCAGTTAAAAACCCGAGCGCACATTGCATTAGCGCATACGGGCATACTGCGAAGCATTCAAAACGCATCACACCATTGCCCCATGACAATTGCACAAAACCTCGCAGACCAACTCGGCCTGCCCCCGCAGCTTCAACATTTCGCGCCCACACGCGAAGCCGCTCTAGCCAGAGTCGCCTCCGTCTCCCCCAGCACATACGCCCGCACGCGCAATGCGTTAGATGGCGCTGTCTCAGGCCTCTCGCCTTACTTCACGCATGGCATCGTCAGCATGCCCGAAGTGGCTGCGCTAGTTGCAGCTAAACATCGCCTAGGCTATGAAGACAAGCTGGTTTTCGAATGGGGCTGGCGTGAGTTTTTTCATCATGTGTGGGAAGCTGCTCCACGCCCAGATGCCATCCTGCAAAACATGCGCGATATGAATCTCTGGCGCGGCAAATATGCCGCTGAGCTGCCCGCAGATATTCGCGAAGGCCGCACGGGCGTGCCCTGCATCGATAGCGCCGTGCGCCAGCTCTATGCAACTGGCTACATTCACAATCACGCCCGCATGTGGATCGCCAGCTATTGCGTGCATTTCCGCAAAGTGCATTGGCGCGCCGGCGCAGATTGGCTCTATGCGCATTTGCTTGATGGCGATTTGCCGAGCAATCATTTGAGCTGGCAATGGGTGGCCAGCAGCTTCAGCAGCAAGCCGTATCTTTTCAACGCCGAAAACGTGGCGCGATATGCGCCGCAAAAAGCCTTCAAAGCATGGATCAGCAAAGGCACGGCGATTGATACAAGCTACGAGGAGCTGGATGATATGTGTCGCTCATCGGATGACGTGGGCGCTGAGCCGGGCGAGCATGAAGGCGTAGAAGAGAATCGTGTCTTGCACCCCACCGATGCAGATTTCTTAAAGCATTTAGAGCAGTTAGCCGGCATAGAATCCGCGCAGAGTGCTACTGAATTGATAGTAAAAGCCTTGCGAGCTCGCAGCGACACCCAAGCCATCGAGCTCATCCACCCTTGGGCGATGCTTGGCGAAAAATCGTCCAACTCACTTCGCATCGGCATCATCCACACCTCAGCCCACGCCAAGCTCCCATGGAGCGAAAAGCGCTGGCAATTCGTGCTCACGCGCATGCGAGAGTGTTGCGATGCCGTGCGCATCGGTGACGTCACAAGGCTTAGCTTGTTCGAAGATTGGCCAGACAAAGCAAAAATCACGTCGCAAGCCACGCTCTTCGAAGGCTACCGAGACATCCTGCCGCGCATGGCCAACGTGCAAGCCATGCCAAAACTCTTCGCCCAGCCCGAGCGCCTGTGCAACTCTTTCAGCAAGTTTTACGAGCAAGCCCAGCGCGGCCAGCGAGAATTCAGCAAACTTCTTGGAACTCCGCAGCAAAGCAGCTTACTATAAAAAGATGAGCACCTCGCGCAGATAATACGCCGGCTACGTACCACTTTTGCTTAAAATATGCTCAGCCCATCAGCCCCAAACAAGCTAGCCACGCGCCTAGGCTACGCAGGCCTCATCCCCTTCGTCTTGCTCGCCCTGCTCCTCTGGATCGTCGAGCCCGATCTGCGCCCCTGGCTCACCATAGCCCTCACCAGCTACGCCGCCTTAATCGCCACCTTCCTAGGCGGCATCCATTGGGGCATCGCAGGCAGCATCAGCGAGAGCGCAGCAAGTAGCCACCGCAGCTTCTCGCTTCTCTGGGGCATCACGCCCAGCCTCATCGCATGGCTAGCCCTCATCATGCCCGCCTACGCCGGCCTGCCCCTGATTGCCGCCCTCCTCGTCGTTTGCTATCTCGTAGATCGCAAAACGTATGCACAAGCGGGTTGGTCAGCGTGGCTGCCGATGCGTCTTCGCTTGACCATCGTTTCTGTATTGAGTTGCCTCATAGGCGCGGGTGCAATTTAATCTGCGCTAA
Source organism: Variovorax sp. (assembly GCA_043720775.1). Classification (GTDB taxonomy): domain Bacteria; phylum Pseudomonadota; class Gammaproteobacteria; order Burkholderiales; family Burkholderiaceae_C; genus JANMDU01. The sequence continues at coordinate 13,771 of JAYSRZ010000149.1, forward strand.
GCGGCTGTTCGTCTAGCCCGTCGCAGTAAACCCTTCGGGTGAGCATCTGCAGTACTCGCTTCCAAAGGCCGCAAAAACAACTCGCTATGCTCAAACACGTTTTTGCTAAGGCGAGTACGCCTTACCTTTGAAAGCTGCGTGCTTCGAGCTTGCTGCTCAATTGGGCCAGCCAAACAACCGCTCAGCGCAGATCAAAACTGGCTTACTACTAATTTAATAGCACTCTGCGCAGGTTTCATGCCGGCGACAGCCCAAATAACCATTAAATTGCAGTACAAACTGCTCACCGCATGCTACGCTGCGTTTTTGAATGTCGAGGTAATACAGTTGATTGACGATAATCATTACAGGAGATAAGCCATGACCGTCAAACCCACCACCAAACGCACAGCGAAGCCCACCGCCAAAGTGAAATACAAATCCGATACCTACGAGGCCATCCACACATCAGCAAGCGCCTTGCTCAAAATCGGTGCGATCAGCAAAACCACCATGCGCAGCTTCGATGAAAACTGCCTAGCCCAGCGATCAGACATCGAGCCCCAGCAAATCAAAAAGCTGCGCGAGACAAACTACATCAGCCAGCCTTCTTCCCGCGATACTTGAACACCAGCAAATTCACTGTATGCAGACGGGAACCCAGCGCTAGATGCCCGAGCGGCATAGCGTTACAACCTCTCAATGTGCTTCAGAAGCGTGGGCTGGATATATTGACTTGAGTAGGCATTAAGGATGGTAACCTTTGATAGATGAGTAAATGCCGACCACAAAGATCATTTTAATAAATGGGGCACACCATGACAGCTAAAAAGAAGCAAGAAAAACCACCGTACTCAGGCTACTTTTTAACATTTGAGTTAGGTCGTCTCGCTAAGATTCGCGAAAGTCTTGGACATCCGGGTGAGGCTTCTGAATCTTTTTCTGCATTGGACTGGACATTTGAACGCCGCGAAATCGCCTTCTTGTCATTTGAGCCTAACAAGTACAGCATCGATGCCGTGGTTCTTATGGAGCGCATGCATGGCTCAGGTGGCACGGGCAAGCTGAAAATGCGTATGTGGGCTCCTGTATTGATAGAGGAATCAATACTGCCAAACGAAATCAATGATGCGTTTCCTGCTAAAGACAGGTTGTGTACTGCCGAAACCTTTAAACGAATTCCAACAGACGAATGGCTCAAAGCCATTGATGCGATTAAACGCCAACGTCCTGCTCTGGCGGCTCAAATTGATGCACTAGTGAAGTTACGTGAGGTACAGAATCGTTTGACAGGAAACGATACAAAAATTCTACGGCTTACCGAGCAACGCGATGCCATTGGCTTGGTCTTAGATATCGCATCATTAGATAGAAAGACCATTTTGCGCGAGGCACACTTTGACAAAATCGAACTCGCCACATCTGTATTAGATCTCTTGGACGCAGAGCCGCTGCAAGAACAGGACGTTATTCGAAACGACCAGGGTGCATTCAAAGGTCTTCTTTCAGCCGAGGGCTTGCGTAGCGTCCGATTTCCGCAAATTGGGGAAAGAGAAGTTCGGGTTCACGTATATGACAAGAAGCCCTTGGAAACATTACTTGGAATTGATCTTCTGATCTACATTGCAGACTACAAGTCTTATCTACTATTGCAGTACAAATGCATGCAGCCGAAGAGTTATGGAGATGGAAAAAGTTGGTCGTATTTAGTCGATCAGCAATTAGATAAACAAGTCAAGGCGATGGACGCGGCTGTAGAAGCAATTCAGCGCTTGCCCGTACCCGCGACGACCTCAATGCTGGACTTGCGTCTGAGCGACGAGGCCTTTTACTTCAAATTTTGCGAGACAACGAGCCCTGACTCTCGGGATGACGCTTTGGTTTCAGGTCTAACATTGAGTCATCAGCATCTTAAGCAATTCCTACTGTTACCCGAATCCCAAGTTAAACCGTCAGGACATCGAGTCGGCTATGCAAATTGCGCTCGTTATTTGAATAACTCACAGTTTGTTGAACTTGCTCGGGAGGGTTGGATTGGCTGCGATGCGCGTGGCTTTGAGCTTATCTCCGAAGTGATTCAAGCAGGTCTAAATGATGGGCGAAATGCGATGTTTGCAGTAATTAAAGGCAGCGGGGCTAAAACTGCGCAAGATAGAACAAGGTTTGTTCGGTGAAAAATGACCAAAGCTAGACCTACGAAGTATTCCCTGGATACTCCCATAAATCCAAATTCATCAGCGCGTGTCCTTCAAAAAAACTAATTAGCGATTACGGTTCACCTCTACCCTTCAGCAGAAGCGGAGGAGATCATCATTGATCGGCGCATGTGCGTCAGATTTGATCTGCGCTGAGCGGCTGCTCGGCTGACCCAATTGAGCAGCAAGCTCGAAGCACGCAGCTTTCAAAGGTAAGGCGTACTCGCCTTAGCAAAAACGTGTTTGAGCGTAGCGAGTTGTTTTTGCGGC
>JAYSRZ010000150.1:0-5344 GCA_043720775.1 Variovorax sp.
CAAACATGATCGTGCCGCCCGGCACGCGAGAGAGCACGTCGCGAGCGAAGAGCATCATCTGGCGATCAGGGTAGATCACTTGGCCGTCTTTCGTCACCACGCCCAATCGATCACCATCGCCATCGAACGCAAAGCCCAGCTCGGCATCAGTTTCTTTCAACATGCGAATCAAATCTTGCAGGTTCTCTGGCTTGCTCGGGTCAGGATGATGATTCGGGAAATTGCCATCCACCTCGCTATACAGCTCAATCACTTCGCAGCCTATTTTGCGGAAGATCTCTGGTGCGGTTGCGCCAGCAATGCCGTTGCCAGAATCCACCACGATTTTCATGGGGCGCTTCAAGCGAATGTCTGATGCGATGCGGTCTCGATACGGCGCTTCCACATTCACATTGCGCACCGCGCCGCCAGCTTGCAATACCCAGCTCTCGCTCTCCATCATCTGCCGCAGCGCCTGAATTTCATCACCATAAATCGCGCGGCCGCCCATGACCATTTTGAAGCCGTTGTAATCCTTGGGGTTGTGGCTGCCCGTGACTTGAATGCCGTTCTCACACAGCGTGTTGGCCGCGAAGTAAAGGAGCGGCGTAGTGACCAAGCCTACGTCGATCACCTGCACGCTGGCCTCTTGCAGCCCGCGCACGAGCGCTGCAGACAACGCTGGGCCACTGAGTCGGCCATCTCTTCCGACAGCCACGGATTTTTGCCCTTCGCGCAGCGCCAGTGTGCCAAAAGCACGCCCAAGGCCGAGAGCGAATTCTTCATTCAAAGCGCTCGGCACGATGCCGCGAATGTCGTAGGCTTTGAAAGCAGAGGCGGTGAGTTGCATGTGGGTGTTCCCTGTTGGCGAATACGCTTATTGTCCACGCGCCAAGCGCATCTCCATGCGTGCTAAGCGCATTTCATTCCCACCTTGTTCTGCGCCGCTGCCGGGCACGCCACTGCCTTGGCGATCTGAGACCTGCGCAAGCGAGGCGGCGAGTTGCTCCGGCGCGTCATCACCCAGCCCCAAATGAATGCCTTGCGTCAGCGTGATGTGCGCCGCCTCAAAGCCGCCTGCGCCTGCGCAGAGGATCGTGCGCGTCGGTGCGCTCTCATGAGCGAGCACGAGCATGGCCGGCACCACAGCTTCTGGTTTAAATGCTTCGCTCACATCTTCTGGAAACAGCGCTTCCGTCATCCGCGTGGTGGCCGTGGGTGCAAGCGCGTTGACATGAATGCCATGCTTTTGGCCTTCAATGGAGAGCGTCTGCATCAAACCCACTTGCGCCAGCTTTGCCGCGCCGTAATTCGCCTGCCCAAAATTGCCAAAGAGCCCCGTGCTCGAAGTCGTCATCACAATGCGGCCGTATTTTTGCGCCATCATCTGCGCCCACACCGCCTTGCAGCAATGCGCCGCGCCCATCAGATGCACATCCACCACAAAGCGAAAATCCTCCATCTCCATCTTCGCAAACGATTTGTCGCGGAGCACCCCCGCGTTGTTCACCAAAATATCCACGCGCCCCCAAGCATCCACAGCTTGCGACACCATGGCCTGCACCGCAGCAAAATCCGTCACCGATGCGCCATTGGCTATTGCCTGGCCGCCTGTAGCGATGATCTCATCGGCCACCTTTTGTGCCGCCTCTGGCGAGCCACCCGAGCCATCAAGCATGCCGCCCAAATCATTGACCAAGACCTTCGCGCCCCGCTTGGCCAGCGCCAGCGCATGCAAGCGCCCCAAGCCGCCGCCCGAGCCAGTAACAATGGCCACGCGGCCTGTGAAATCGAGTGTTTGGCCTGGCAACATGAATATACTTTCGTAGTGATTTTGTAATGGAAAGTGCATCCATTTTATTTACTATTAATTCGATAGCTTTTAGCGCAGGTAAAACGCCGGGTAACCCCTGATTTCTTATAGGAATATTGTTTAAGCAAGAAATCAGTATTTAAAAACATCTCGATACCGATTTGTACAGCATGTACTTTGCAATCTAGAATTTGAGCATGAAAACCACCCGATTTCCCAAAATTACTACAACATCTGAGCACCACGCTTTTGTTCTCTCGGCGCTTAGACCCGGAGAGACCATTTCCTCGTTTATCAGAACTGCTGTGGCTGAGGCTACGGTGTTGAGAATTGCGTCTCAGCGTCGCGACATTTGTCGTCAAAACATGGAGCGCTATCTCAAATCGCGAAGATTAAGCAGCGTCAAGAAGGTAAAAATTCGACAGTTCGAGTACACGATCAACGCCAAAATTCTCAAAATGAGAATCAAAGAACTTGCTTCCATTAAATGAGAAAAAACTAGGCAGTTAGAGCGCACCTTCTGCGTTGAAGAGGTAGCCATTCGAGTGATTTTTCGATCCAACTTAGCGTAGCAGGGCTCTGGCTCAGAGCTTTGCGAACCCAACCGCGACCCAAGCAACGCTCTGCATGCTTGAGGCCTTTATTCTGAAAATCGGCTAAAACAGAATCAGAATTTAAACCTATTGCAAAGTCCACGTATCCAGATGTGAGTAGTTCCGGGTTGACTTGCATTTTGAGTTGCAGACCTAGGTTATTTCCTTGTCCTGAAAATACTTGCCCAGCAATTTCTAGATATTGCTGAGGCTGAACAATCAAATCGATATCACGCAAAAAACCTCCTTTATACGCAGGTACGAAGCATCCATGCTCTTCAAAAATCTTTGCCACTAATGTTTCAAATTCCAAACTGGAAATGCAATCAAGAGGGTCAACTGCAAAATCTTGAATCCATGAGTTGATCATCGACTGGATAGCAGCCAAATTTCCGATGTATGCGGTGTCAGGGCGTTCTTTAATTTCACGAAAGGTGCCACTGCTCATCCAACGATTCACTTTCATACTGGCCAGCACAAGAGGCGTTTTAGAAATCGTTTCTTTACGTAAGAGTTTTATGTCCCGATACTTTGGGTAATCAACCGTTTGGGGATCTGAAAGTTGGATAGGTGGCGCAGGAATATCGCTCATTTGTGGCGCGTGAGTCAACTCATAAATCCATACGTGACCGTTGTCTATTGAGACGCATATTGGACGAGGCGTTTCACAGAAATCCAAAATTTCAGTTTGTTGCTGCTTCTTCCAGCCTTCAGATTTTCCTAGGAAGGACTGATTACGACTGCGAATATCTTCTAAGCTGAGGTCGCCGAAAAAAATTGCTGCTTTCTCGCGCGTATCAAGCCAATAGCTTGCCGCATTGCCGTACTCGCGTTCATATCCACGATGTCGTATGTTTAGGTTAAAGAAACGCATGCCTCAAGCCTTCGGCAGTGTCACTCCACTTTGTCCTTGATATTTCCCACCACGGTCTTTGTAGCTGACTTCGCACACATCATCTTTGTCGCTTTCAAAGAAGAGCACTTGGGCGCAACCCTCACCCGCGTAGATTTTTGCGGGCAGCGGCGTGGTGTTGGAGAACTCTAGGGTGACGTAGCCTTCCCATTCGGGCTCGAAGGGGGTGACGTTGACGATGATGCCGCATCTGGCATACGTGCTCTTGCCTAGGCAGATGGTGAGCACGTTGCGGGGGATGCGGAAGTATTCCATCGTGCGCGCGAGGGCGAAGCTGTTGGGCGGGATGATGCAGCTGTCGCCGTGGAAATCGACGAAGCTTTTTTCATCGAAGTTTTTCGGATCAACGACCGTGCTGTGAATATTGGTGAAGACTTTGAATTCGGGGGCGCAGCGGATGTCGTAGCCGTAGCTGCTGGTGCCGTAGCTGATGAGTTTTTTACTCACGCCGTTTTCTTCTCTGCTCCTCACTTGGCCCGGCTCGAAGGGGGAAATCATGCCGTGTTGCTCGGCCATGCGGCGAATCCATTTGTCTGATTTGATGCTCATGGTTTGATTTTAATCGGGGAGATTTGTTGGCTAGCTAAAGGTAATGGGCTTCGACAGGCTCAGCCCGAACGGATAAGAGGTACAAGGTTTAAACAACGTAGCTAATCAAAGAAAACAGCAAACTTAGCACGAGGGTAGAGCCGAGCGGGATGTTGATGTCGCGGCCACGCATTTTGAAATTGAAATCACCGGGGAGTTTGCCAAAGCCGAAGCGGCGCAGGAAAGGGGCGAGCCAGCTGAGCAGGAATAAAGCCAGAACGGTGATGAGTAGCCAGCGCATGTGAGATGTTTAGATACTATGAAATAGATAGCGCTTCACGCAGTATTGACGGAGGCTTTGAGCTGATTTCATATAAAAATAGACTGCAAAATAGGTCATACGCGGCCAAAATCATCCGCGAGGCGCGTGGTGTCGTCTTCGCCTAAATAGCTGCCCAGTTGTACTTCGATGATTTCCATCGGCTCAGTCGTGCGGTTAGCAAGGCGGTGGATTTGGCCGATGGCGATATCGCAATGCTCGCCCACTTGCAGCGTGATCTCGCGCAGGCTGCCATCTGTTGCCCCAAGCATGACAACTGCCGTGCCGCGCACGATGACCCAGTGCTCAGCGCGTCTAGCGTGCTTTTGCAAGCTGATCTGTTTGCCCGGATGCACGCCGATGCGCTTGACTTTCAAGCCTGGCGCTTCATCGATGGCCTCATACCAGCCCCAAGGGCGTTCGGTGCGTTCAACGGCGTGATTGCGATAAGTTGTCGTCATGATCTTTTAAAGCGTATGGCTGCGGTCGCCTTGCGTGAAACCCACTAAATCCAAGTCTAAACCCAAGCCCTTGCCGAATGCGATGACTTTGAAAAGCTCACCCATTTCGTGTTCATTGATCAATTTGGCCACTTGCGCACGCGGGATCTGCGTGAGCTGCTCTGCTTTTGAGAGCAGACCACAGTTAAGCAGAAAGCGGCCTTGGGTGGCGTAGCCCACCACATCCAGGCCCGCATCTTGCGCTGCAATAGCTAGAGAAGTGAAGTTGATGTGGGCTGTGATGTCTTTCAATCCGACATCAGACAGCGGATCGGTGCCGCTTTTGTGCTGCTGGTGCGTCATCACGGTGCCCATATGGCGCTGTGGGTGATAGTACTCAGCCTCGGGGAAGCCGTAGTCGATGAAAAACGCCGCGCCGAGTTGCAGATGCTCGGCGAGTGTTTGAATAAAGGCTTCTTGCTGCGGATGAATTTCCGTTAAATAATCGTGCTCGCCTGCCAAATCCATCGGTGGGCGAAGCGCAGTGGGGCGGTCTTGCCAAACACATGCCTCGCCTTCCATCACCACGCCACGTTCGTGCCACTGCCCCTTGATCCGGTTGAGCAATTTCACCGGCATCGCATCGAGCACCTCATTGCCAATCACCACGCCTTGCATCTGCGCAGGCAAAGCGTCGAGCCACTGAACGCGATCTCCCAATTGCTTCAAGCGCTCCTGCTGCCGCGCACGCAGCTCTGA
>JAYSRZ010000151.1:0-1913 GCA_043720775.1 Variovorax sp.
GCTATTTCTCACATAATCTGGTTTGATTTTTTGCTTATCTGCTGATGTCATATTATTTTTAAGAAGGAAACGAAAGATGACTGACTCTTCCAAGCGCTCCGCGCTCAAACTGGCCGCCCGCAGTGTGGCTATAGGCGCCGTTATGGCAACTGCCGCCTTAGTAGGCTGCGGTAAAAAAGAGACGCCGCCGCCCGCTGCTGCTGCGCCTGCTGCCGCACCAGCGCCCAAGGCTGAGCCTTTGAAGGCCGCTTGGGTCTATGTCGGCCCCGTGGGCGACGCCGGCTGGACGTTTGCACACGATCTAGGTCGCAAAGCCGTGGAAGCCAAATTTGGCGATAAGGTGAAGACGACTTTCGTCGAAAAAGTGCCAGAAGGCGCAGACTCCGAGCGCGTGATCCGCGATCTCGCGCAGCAAGGCAACAAGATCATTTTTGCAACGAGCTTTGGCTACATGGAGCCCATGCTCAAAGTGGCCAAAGATTTCCCAGATGTGAAATTCGAGCACGCCACAGGCTACAAAACGGCTGACAACATGCGTGTGTATGACGCTCGCTTCTATCAAGACTCATATCTCGCAGGCATGATCGCCGGCAAGATGACCAAGAGCAATACACTTGGCTTCGTCGGCTCTTTCCCGATTGCTGAAGTGTTGCGCAACATCAATGCTTATACGCTCGGCGCACAAAGCGTGAATCCCAAGGTCACGACCAAAGTCGTTTGGGTGAACACGTGGTTTGATCCACCGAAAGAATCAGAAGCCGCGCAAGCCCTGATCAATGGTGGCGCTGACGTGCTCCTGCAAAACACCGACTCCACCGCAGTGCTGCAAACAGCCGAGAAGGCGGGCAAATACGCTTTCGGCTGGGATTCCGATATGAGCGCTTTCGCGCCCAAAGCGCATTTAGCCTCAGCGATTGTCGATTGGAGCAACTACTACACCAAGTCGATTGACGAAGTGATGAACAAGACTTGGAAGGGCGGTATCGTCACGCGTTGGGGCGTGGTCGAAGGCCAAAATGATTTGGTCAAAATGGCCGATCAAGTGCCAGCTGATGTGAAAGCGGCTGTGATGGATGTGAAGGCAAAAATGAAAGCCGGCACGTTTGATCCGTTCACCGGCCCGATTGTGGACAACACCGGCAAAGAGCGCTTGGCCAAAGATGCCAAGAGTGACGATGACTTCAAAGGCAAGATTGATTTCTACGTCAAGGGTGTGGAAGGCAAAGTGCCAACGGGCAAGTAAGCAGCATCTGCTGATGCGAGAAGAGCCGCCTTGCGCGGCTCTTTTTTATTATGAATTTATAGTAAAAGTAATGGATAGCCGGCGTATTTACTGCGCGAAGCGCTATCGAATTTATAGTATAGAGAATCATGATTGAAAATGCGTTGTGGCATCCCGTGTTGATGAGTGGCGAGCTGGCTGATGCACCTGTGCCTGTGTCGCTTCTGGGCTGCGACATTGTGTTGTGGAAAGATTCACAAGGCAAGGCGCATGCTTGGCGCGACCGTTGCCCGCATCGCGGCGCGAAGTTTTCTCTAGGCCGCGTTGTGGATGATCGCTTGGAATGCGGCTATCACGGATGGCAGTTTGGAGTTAATGGTCAATGCATGCGCGTGCCCGCGCTGCCTGCATTCAAGCCGCCGGCGAGCCACTGCGCACAGGTGTTTGAATTGCAAGAGGCGTATGGTTTGCTTTGGGTGCGTTTGGAGAAAAGCGAGAGCGAAAACGCAAGTGTCGTGCCTGCATTCGCAGCCGAGAGCGATGCACGATTGCGCAAAGTCAATTGCGGGCCGTATCTCGTGCAAACCTCAGCGCCGCGCTTGGTCGAGAATTTTCTCGACATGAGCCATTTCGGTTTTGTGCATGAGGGATGGTTGGGTGATCGTGAGCATGTCGCCATGCTCGATTACGA
>JAYSRZ010000152.1:0-5319 GCA_043720775.1 Variovorax sp.
GAAGCGGCTGATCGTCCATTTGCCCTCAGCCACGCCTTCTTTGCGCAGTTTATCGAGGATGGCTGTTAGCTCGCCTTGGTCTAGCGCATAGACCTTGCCAGCGGATTTTTTACCTCTTGCGGGCGTATCGACGCGAAACAGCGGCGGGCGGGAAACGTATAAATTTCCCGATTCAATCAGCTTGGGGAAATGCTTGTAAAACAGCGTGAGCAGAAGCACTTGAATATGCGAGCCGTCCACATCCGCATCGCTCAGAATGCAAATCTTCCCGTAACGCAAACCGCTCATATCCGGCGAATCATCCGGGCCATGCGGATCCACGCCAATCGCCACAGAAATATCGTGAATCTCAGTGTTGGCAAACAAGCGATCTCGCTCGACTTCCCAAGTGTTGAGCACCTTGCCGCGTAACGGCAGGATGGCTTGCGTCTCCTTATCACGCCCCATCTTCGCGCTGCCACCGGCAGAGTCGCCCTCCACCAAAAACACCTCGTTGTGCGCCAAATCTTTGCTCTCGCAATCGGTGAGCTTGCCGGGGAGCACAGCCACACCCGAGCCCTTGCGCTTTTCAACCTTTTGCCCCGCGCGTTGCCGCGTTTGCGCCGCCTTGATCGCCAGCTCTGCCAAGCGCTTGCCGTAATCCACATGTTGATTGAGCCAAAGCTCCATTGCGGGCCGCACATAGCTGCTTACCAAGCGCACAGCGTCGCGTGAATTGAGCCGCTCTTTGATCTGCCCTTGGAATTGCGGATCAAGCACCTTAGCGGAGAGCACATACGATGCCCGCGCAAACACATCTTCCGGCATCAGCTTCACACCTTTTGGCAGCAGCGAATGCAAATCCACAAAGCTCTTCACCGCAGTAAACAGCCCATCGCGCAAACCTGAATCATGCGTACCGCCCGCACTCGTCGGGATCAAATTCACATAGCTCTCGCGAATCGCATTGCCCTCTTCCGTAAACGCCACGCACCAAGCCGCGCCCTCGCCTTCGGCAAACGTGTCGTTGTTCTCCGCAAAGCCATCGCCTTCCCAAAGCGGGATCACCGCATCCGCTGGCAGCGATTGCTCTAAATAATCGCGCAAGCCGCCTTTGTATTGCCAAGTCTGCGTGTCTTTTTTCTTCTCATCCACGAGCGAGACCGTCACGCCCGGCATCAGCACAGCTTTTGAGCGCAGCAAATGCACTAGCTCGGCATTCGGCAAAGCAGAGCTTTCAAAATACTTCGCATCCGGCCAAGCGCGCACGGAAGTGCCGTTTTTCCTGTCGCCCTCAATCTGCTTGCGTAAATGCAATTTCTCAATCACATCGCCGCCTGAGAAAACGAGTTTGGCAACCATGCCCTCACGATGACTCGTCACCTCCAAGCGTTTGGAGAGCGCATTCGTCACGCTAACGCCCACGCCATGCAGCCCGCCCGCAAAGCTGTAAGCCCCGCCGCCGGCCTTGTCAAACTTACCGCCCGCATGCAGCCGCGTAAACACAATCTCCAGCACCGCCACCTTCTCCTCAGGATGCAGGCCAAACGGAATCCCGCGCCCATCGTCATGCACGCTCACCGAGCCGTCGCCATGCAGCTCCACCTTCATGCGCTTGCCATGCCCCGCCAGCGCCTCATCAGCCGCGTTATCCAGCACCTCTTGGATGATGTGTAGCGGGTTATCAGTGCGGGTATACATGCCCGGCCGCTGCTTAACGGGCTCCAGCCCCTTCAAAACACGGATCGAGCCTTCGGAATATTGAGTCGGTATCTTGTCTGCCATGCAGGGGATTGTAGATGCAAGAGTTGTGATAACTGGCTAAAAAAACAGTTTTGTGATCTAATTGTATTAACTGTAAGTTTTATCCCAGTCGAAGAAGTAACTCCACCGCTACTGGCTCACCTCTCAGACATATTTAATCTAGGCAAAAACATGACTATCTTTGGATTTGACAGAAAAGAATTTGATGATTTCAAGAAACGGCAAGATGAAATCACCTTGGAGTTTCGTTCGTCGTTTAATGCTTTGCAGAAGGCTATTGAAAGCAAAATCACTGATTCGGAGGTAGTTGCAAAAACTGCGGCGGACGACGCTTTGCTCAATCAACAAAAAACTCAAGCGCTCGCAAATCAAGTTGAGACTGTTGTTTCGGAAATTGAAAAAGCGAAGACTACAGCTGACGAAGAGCTGCATGCAATTCAGAAATACAAGATTGCGATTGAATCCAAAGTTTCCGAGCTAGAAAATCAACTGGAAGTCACAAATGCCCGGTACGCTACTTTTTTGGCTGTACAAGAAAATGTGGACTCAGGAATTAACGACATTACAAACAAAATTCAGACTTTAGATAGCCATTTAAAGATATCCAGTGAACTTCCTACGGCGATCGATGAAATTCAAAAAAATGTTGCTGATTCGAAAACCATAAGCGAAACAATAAAAAATACTTTAGCGCACGCTGTAACTAGAAAAGGCGAGATTGATGAGTTGCATAAAAAAATAATTGGTGAAGACGTTGAATATCAAGACGGTAAGTTTGAGCATATCAATGGAACTAAGGATGAGCTTGAAAAGTCATTTACTGAACTTCAGTCAAAAACAAAGAATTTGAACGATGTTATTGATGCACAAAGCACCGAAGTGCGCACAGAGTATGAGGAAAAATTTACCCTTATTGGCACTGAATATGATGCACTGTTGAAATCGGCTTCGGATAGATACGTTGCTGTAAACACTCAACTAACCGGGTTGCTTCCGGGAGCGATGGCAGAAGGTCTAAGCGCGGCTTACGAGAAAAAGAAAATTGACGAAGAATTGTCTCTCTCAAAATACGAAGGAAATTTCAAGAATGCGATTATTGGCTTGGTTTTTGTATCGCTTATACCTCTTGCAGTGGATCTTTATTTGTTGGCTTTTGCCGGAAAAGATTTGGTGCAAGTTATCAAGGACACACCAAGCCTCATAGTCGCAATCCTTCCTCTGTATTTTCCAGTTTTATGGCTTGCTTATTCTTCCAACAAACGTCTTAACTTATCAAAGCGTCTGATTGAAGAGTACACACATAAATTAGTGCTCGGGAAAAATTTCTCTGGTCTTTCAAACCAGATCGAAACTCTTTCTCATCAAGACGAAATCAAAGACGAGTTGCGAACACGTCTTTTGTTTAATGTTTTGCAGGTCAGTGCTGAGAATCCAGGCAAGCTGATTAGCAACTACAACAAATCAGATCACCCTTTGATGGAAGCAATCGAAAACAGCGGCAAGCTCTCTGATTCTGTGGAAAGACTAGCAAAAATTCCTGGGTTTTCCGCTTTAGCTAAAAAGCTGTCTGACAAGAGCGATGTTCTGCTAAAAGCACAGGCTGCAAAAGTTGAACATGGCCTAGAGACTCAAGAATCGATAAAAAGTACCTAACGAAAGTATCTGCGCTTCTAGTTATTGCTTCTAATTTTTCGCTCAGAGTTGACTTAAGCGAGTCATAGATATTTACCCATCAAGCGGCATACCTGCTCTCGGCTGCCACCCCGCAGGCCGTTTGGGCGCAACGCTCACCACGCGGCGCTCGGTTTGCTGCTCTTTGGCTTGAAAGTATTTGACGACAGCGTGCAGATTGTTGCCATGCTGACGCGCAATCTGCTCGCGGATTTGATGAATCTCTTCAACTATTGGGTCTTTCCACATGATTAATCTCCAATCATTTGCAAGGTGTTTGCGACCTGTCGCTCTGTAGCCGCTTGGCTTGGAGCTGACATTAGCTTGCAACAGGCTGCGCTACCAAGCGAACGCCCAGCGCCTTGCACACGCGCGAGATAGTTTCAAAGCGTGGCTGGGTGTTGGGGCGCAAAGCTTTGTAAAGCGCTTCACGCCCGATGCCGCTGTCTTGTGAAATTTGTGTCATGCCGCGCGCCCGAGCAATGTCGCCTAGTGCAGCCGCCAGTAATCCCGGATCGTCGCTCTCCATCATGTCGCTTAGATAGGCTGCTACAGCGGCATCGTCGTCTAAATATTGGGCTGGATCGAATGCCGCAGTTTTCATGCTGAATGCTTTTTGAGCAGTCGTTTCGCGTTTCATGATGTTTCCTTCTTCAATTGAGCTAAAAGCGCGGCATAGGCAATGGCGCGTTCAATATCTTTAGCCTGCGCAGATTTGGAACCTCCGCCCAGCGCCACGATCAGCACTTGCCCAAACTGCGCAACGTAAATTCGATAGCCAGCCCCAAAGTGCTCACGCAGCTCAGTCACGCCACCGCCAACGCCTTTGCAGTCGCCCCATAAACCTCGCGCCAATTTCGCCAGCCTCGCAATCATGCGGATACGAACGCGCTTATCAAGGCTGAGCAGCCAATGATCAAACTCATCTGTGGTTTCGACTTGAAACATGGCTCGATTGTATCCGGTCGAGTACGAAAAACGAAGCGCTACCTTGGATTCATACAGGATCCATGCGGTGCGCTCAAACCACTGACAGAGCCCGCCATCGCTGCCAATATTCCACAGCGACTTTGTACGTGCCCTGCTGCACCTTCAGCGTCGTTTGCAAATCCGTGCCATAGCCGCCGCCCATGGCAAATGCCATCGGAATACGGCGCTGCCAAGCCCAGTGCATCACGCGGCGATCTCGCGCCTCCAGTCCGTCGTACGTCAGCTTCAAGCGCCCGAGCCGGTCGCCTTCGTGCGGATCTGCACCGGCGAGATACAAAATGAGGCCGGGAGGATACGGCGAGAAAAAACGCCGCTCCAACTCATCAAGCGCGTGGTCTAGCGCCGCCAGATATTCATCATCGCCACAGCCATCCGCCAAATCCACATCCAAATCACTGGCCTCTTTGCGAAACGGAAAATTTTTTGCGCCGTGCATCGAGAGCGTGAACACGCTCGGATCGTTTTGGAAAATTCGCGCTGTACCGTTGCCCTGATGCACGTCTAAATCAATGATCGCTACATGCAGCGGCCTGGCGCTGCCATGCACCCTCGCCCATTCGCTTTGCATCAGCCGCGCCGTCACCGCGAAATCGTTAAACACGCAAAAGCCACCGCCTTTATCGGCATAGCTGTGATGCGTGCCACCGGCCAGATTGGCTGCAATGCCCTGCGGCGAATCTGGCCGCAAGGTTTGACGCGAAGATCGATGCATGAGGCCGCCCGGGTGGGCGTTCAACCCCAAACTCACCCGCGCCGCCGCCACACTCGCCCCCACTGAGCGCCGCGCACGCTCGGCCATCGCTTTGCTCCAAGGAAAACCAATTTCCCGCATGATCTTCGGATCGAGCCCGCCGGCTTCCACGCCAAGCGATATCGCGCGAATGTACGCAGGCGTATGCACCAAAGCCAACTCTC
>JAYSRZ010000153.1:0-5317 GCA_043720775.1 Variovorax sp.
GGGCAGTTGCAATGGTTTCCGCTGCGCGGCATCACATCCAGCAATTGGGAAACTTTGTCGCTTGGTGCAAAAATTGTGGATTATCTTTGGCACATCGCGATGCCTGTGACGGCGATGGTGATTGGCAGCTTTGCGACCGTCACGATGTTGACGAAGAATTCGTTTCTTGAAGAGATCAGAAAGCAATACGTGATCACGGCGCGAGCCAAAGGCTTGCCTGAGCGGCGCGTGCTGTATGGCCATGTGTTTCGCAATGCGATGCTGCAAATCGTGGCGGGCATTCCGGGGGCTTTTATTGGTGCGTTTTTTGCCGGAGCACTGCTGATTGAGACGCTGTTTTCGCTCGATGGTTTGGGGCTGCTAGGCTACGAAGCAGTGATTCGGCGGGACTATCCCGTGGTGCTGGGTACGCTGTATTTGTTTACGCTGATTGGTTTGGTGACGAAACTCATTTCAGATTTATCGTATGTGCTGATTGATCCTAGGGTCAAATTCGAATGATTACGGTGTCAAACTCTCCATCGCGCCGCGCATGGCTGCGCTTCAAGCGCAATCGCTTGGGTTATTGGAGTTTGATTGCTCTAGTGATCTTGGTGGCCTTGAGCTTCATCGCGGAGATCATCTCCAACGACAAACCACTGATCGCGCGCTACAACGGCCAACTGCTTTTCCCGATGGTGCAAAACGTGCCTGAGACGGCTGTGGGCGGCGATTTTCAAACCAATGCAGATTTTCTCGATCCGTTTGTCAAAGAGCAGTTTGCCAAAGAAGGCAATTTTGCGTTCATGCCGATCAATCCTTATCACCACAGCACATTGAACTATTACTCCAAAGCGCCCAACCCCGCGCCGCCATCGCGTGATAACTGGCTGGGCACGGACGATCGCGGGCGAGATGTGGCGGCGCGGCTGCTCTATGGCTTTCGCGTGAGCATGTTGTTTGCACTGGCGCTCACGGTGATTGGTGTGTTGCTGGGCATCATCACGGGTGCGATTCAAGGCTACTTTGCGGGCAAGACGGATCTTTTCTTCCAGCGCTTTATTGAAATTTGGGGCTCCATGCCTGAGCTGTATTTGCTGATTATTTTTGCCGCCGTGTTTGAGCCGAGTGTGATCTTGCTGGTGGTGTTGCTCAGTTTGTTTGGCTGGATGGGACTTTCGGATTACGTGCGCGCTGAATTCTTGCGCAATCGGCAAATGGATTACGTGCGCGCCGCGCGGGCGCTGGGCGCGAGCCATTGGCAGATCATCTCGCGGCATGTGCTGCCCAATAGCTTGACACCTGTGATTACCTTCTTGCCCTTCCGAATGAGCGGCGCGATTTTGGCGCTCACCTCGCTGGATTTTCTTGGCCTCGGCGTGCCACCGGGCACACCATCGCTGGGCGAGATGTTGGCGATTGGGAAAAACAGTATTGATGCTTGGTGGATCAGCTTGGCGACGTTTGCGGTGCTTGTGATCACGCTGCTACTGCTGACTTTCATGGGCGATGCACTGCGAGATGCGCTTGATCCTCGGAAGGCGGATGTATGACTTCTTTGCTTGATGTCAAAGATTTGCGCGTTTCGTTTGATGGCAAAGAAGTTGTCAAGGGGATTAATTTTTCTATTCGCGCTGGTGAAAAGCTTGCGCTTGTGGGGGAATCAGGATCGGGTAAATCTGTTACCGCCCTGAGTTTGCTGCGGCTTGCGCTGAATGCAAAAGTAGAAGGTCAATCCCTCTTCGACGGGCGCGATACGCTGGCGATGCCCGAGCCTGAGCTGGAAGGTTTGCGCGGCGATGATATCGCCATGATTTTCCAAGAGCCGATGACGGCGCTCAATCCGCTGATGACGATTGGCAAGCAAATTGCGGAAATCGTGGAGCTTAAAAAAGCAGTTTCAAAAAGCGATGCTCACCGAAAAGCGATTGAGTTGCTGATCGAAGTGGGCATCCCTGAGCCTGAGCGGCGGGCTGCGCAGTTTCCGCATCAGCTCTCGGGCGGGCAGCGGCAGCGGGCGATGATTGCGATTGCATTATCTTGCTCGCCCAAATTGCTGTTGGCTGATGAGCCCACCACGGCGCTGGATGTGACGCTGCGTTTGCAAATTCTCAATCTGATTGGTGAGCTGCAGAAGACGCGCAACATGGCTGTGCTGCTGATTACGCATGATTTGAACATGGTGCGAAAGTTTGCGGATCGTATTGCCGTGATGGAGCGTGGGGCTCTGGTGGAGCAGGGCACAGTGAGCGATGTGTTTGCGAATCCGCAGCATGCCTACACGCAGCGCTTGCTGGCAAGCCAACCTGTGCGCGATGTGTTGCCCGCTGCCGCAGATGCTGAGCCCATGATTCAAGGCGAGAAGCTGCGCATTACTTATCCGAAACCGCTAGGCGGCATCAAAGGCTGGTTTAAAAAAGGCGAATTCATCGCTGTGCAGGAAGCGGCTTTGAATTTGAAGCGCGGGCAGACGCTGGGCATCATCGGCGAATCGGGCTCAGGCAAATCGACGCTGGCCATGGCGCTGCTGGGCTTGTTGCCTGCTGCAAGTATGCAAGGCCAGGTGTTTTATAAGAAGAAATCGCATTTATCGCCCGTAGATACTGCGCAAGGCGCTACTGAAAATATAGCGTCGATGAAATTTGACACGGCGTTGCGCCAGTCGTTGCAGGTGGTGTTTCAAGATCCGTATTCATCGCTCTCGCCGCGTATGACGGTGGAGGAGATCGTGGGAGAGGGCTTGCGCATTCATGAAGCTTCGCTTAGCGCAGCGCAGCGCCAGGTGCGCGTGCTTGCAGCTTTGAATGAAGTGGGTTTGGATGAAGCGCAGTTTCCTAATCTGCTGCAGCGCTACCCCCATGAATTCTCAGGCGGGCAGAGGCAGCGCATTGCGATTGCACGCGCGCTCATCGTCAATCCGCAAACCATCATCTTGGATGAGCCCACCAGCGCGCTGGATGTGACGATTCAGCAGCAGGTGCTGTCGCTCTTGCAAAAGCTGCAACGTGAGCGTGGCTTAACTTTTCTGATCATCACGCACGACGTGGACGTGATCCGTGCGATGGCGCATGAGGTGTTGGTGATGAAAGACGGGCTGGTGGTGGAGCAGGGGAGCGTGGACGCAGTGCTCAACTCACCGCAGCAGGGCTATACGAAGTTGCTTGTGGCGTCTGCGAACTAAAGGCCTGCTAGGTATCGCGAAAAACGCGAAAGCCAAACCAAAAAACGCAAAAAACTTCAACGGTATTCTTTCGCGTTTTTTGCGTCCTTTTAGCGTTTTTCGCGTTACCTAGGCATTACCTGTGTACGCTCAAAAAGTCCCTGCCACCACTTCCCTCAGCTGCGTCACATCCAAATATTTTTTAAGTGCCGCATTTACTGACGCAGCATCGAGCTTCTCGTAGCGCTCATCAAACTCTTTGTTCGCATCCAGCGCACGATCCTCGCGGAGGTTAAAGGCTATCGTGTCAATCGCATTGGCAGGCTGTGTGAGGCGGTCTTTGCGGCGGGCTTGAATGGCCGATTTTGCAAAACCGACTTCGATGAAGCTGTAGCCTTTTTCGCGCGTTTGCACGAGCACTTCTTTGATGGCGGTGCGCAGGCGGTCTAGGTTTTGTGGGGCGAAGCTGGCGTTGATGTTGATCGCTGCGGCATTGCCATCCCAAGGTGCATCGAGCCAACTGCTCACGCCGTAGGAAATACCATCTTGCTCACGCACGCGCTGGAAGAGGCCCAGGCGCGACATCATTTCCATGCCAGCGAGCAGGGGCGCAAAATCGGGGTGGCGTTGATCGAGCGGGAATGCGATGCGAGCGGAATACGTGGCATTCGCTTTCTCTGCCACTTGTAGTTTGCTAAACAATTCGCCTGCAGGGGCAGCATGCTCAGAAATCCAGCGCATATGGGGCTCTTTGCTCGCCCAATCGCCCCAGAGGTTTTGCAGCATGGGTTGAATCGCGTTGAGCTCTAGTGGGCCACTCAGCACGAATTCGCCATGTTGCGCGCCTGCAAAGCGCGCCCAATAGGCTTTGAGCTGCGCCGCAGTGGCTTCGCGCGTTTGGCGCTCGGTGTCTTCCAGCAAGCGCACCTCGCGTGGATCGCCACTCTTGTATTGCACTCTGTGGCTGCGCTCTAGCAAATTGCCAGCGAGGTTGTTGGGATTGCTTTTCATGGGCTGGTAAGCGGCAATCATGGCGCGTTGGTTGCGCTCGAAGACTTCATTGCCAAAAGCAGGGCGACGCAGCAAATCGTTTAAGAAGCTGAGCACGGCGGCAGCGTTTTGCGCGGGGAATTCGAGGTTGGCGGAGAGAAATCCTGCGCTGCTGCTAAAACGGATGTTGCTATCGAGTTTTTGCAAATACGCTTGGATTTGCTGGGCATCCATGGCTGGCGATGCGCCTGCTGCAGCCATGCCATCAGGAATATTGGCGCCCAGCATCGAAGCCAAGACAGATGACCCGTTGACCGATTCCAGCGTGCCCCAGCGTAGGCGCAGTGTGCCTTGCACGCGATCGTCTTTGCTTTGCCGCGTCATCACGGCGAGTTTCAAGCCCGGCTGGCCTGCCACGGTGAGCCGGCCCGTTTGCGAATTCTTAGCCATGGCTTCGTGCGTGATGACGAAGCTGTGCGCATCTTTCTTCACGGGGATGCTGGGTAGATCTTTGTTTTGTGAGTCTTTTGAGCCAATAGCCAGCATGGAATCTGCGCGAGGCGCTACTGTATTGATAGCGCTTGTGATGAGCTGCTCCATGCTGGCCGCGCTGGGCGCGAGGGTGAGCGGCGCGCGAGCTTGCGTGCTGCCAGCGGCCAGCGGTAAAAAGAGGCCGCTGGTGCGGTTGCTGGGCACGAGGTAAGTTGCAGCTATTTTGTGAACTTCCTCCAAGGTGATCTGCGAGAGCAAATCGCGCTGCATCCACAGCAGCCGCCAATCGCCCCCAGCCACGGCTTCGCTCAGCGAAAAAGCCATCGCCTCGCTGCTGCGAAACATTGCGCGTTGCCCGGCTTGAATGCTGCCGCGAGCGATTTCTAGCTCTGCCGCCGTGGGGCGATACACTTCCATCACTTTTGCGAGCGCTGCTGCGGATGAGAGTGCTTTGATCTCGTATTGCCCGTCGGTATCCGTGGCTGTGCGTTCAGGCAAGCCGATGCCAGCCCAAATTTGCGAGGGCTCGCGCTGGCCTCGGTAATAAGCCCATTCGGTGACGGCGAGTTGCTTCAAAGTGAGTGCTTTGGCCAGCGGCCCGCCTTCTTGCCCGATCGTAGTGGCCAGCAGTGATGCGGCTATGGCCTCACGCGTAGGGCCAGCAGGGCCGTGGTAGGCCACAGCGGCGCTGGCTAG
>JAYSRZ010000154.1:0-5317 GCA_043720775.1 Variovorax sp.
CCTATCCGTTCGGGCTGAGGTATCGAAGCCCTATCGAGCCGAAGCAATAAGAAATACGCTTCATCAAAATGCGCCCAATCTTTCCAAAAACCAATACAAACCCAACACAATCAAAGCGACTGAGCCGCCCTGCACAATCCAGCGTTGATATTTAGCCCAGCGGTGCAGCGCCCAATACACTACGCTCCAAGCTGCGATGATGAGAAGCTGGCCAATTTCTACGCCGATGTTGAATCCCGCTAACGCCCAGAGCAACGCACCTTCGGGAAGCTGAGCCTCCGTCATCGCGCCCGAGAAGCCCAGGCCATGCACTAAGCCAAAAAGAGCGGCAATACCTGCGCTGATCGCCGGTGATTGCAAGTCAAAAAAACGCTGTTTGATCAGGTTAAAAGCAGCAGAAATTGCAATGGACAGCGCAATCACAGGCTCGACCCAGCTCGGTGAGCCGACCCAGCCGAGCGTGGCCGATATCAAGGTGATGGAATGGCCGAGAGTGAAGGCGGTGACGGTGATCAGCAACGCTTTCCACTCGCGTGCGAGAGTCAGCGCCAGTGTGAGCACAAGGCAGATGATGAAGGCGATGTGATCTGCGCCGCCCCCAATGTGCCCGATGCCCAGCACGATGAAGCTCTTCAATGTGGCCCATGCCGTGCTGCAGACATCGGTGTTTTGTGCCGTGTTTGCTTGAAGACTTTGCCAAGCATCGGCTGGCTTGATGGCGGCGCTGCCTTGGCTCTGCGCCGCGCCAGAGCCTGCCCAAGCCCAGCTCACCACGGCGCGATGGTCCGCATCGATTTCCTGCATGAGCGTGTAGCGCAAGCTGATGCTCTTGAGGCGATCGCAGGGCGAATAGCTTGCTGCAAGGCGGATAAATACCCCATCGGAGCGCTGCTCTAAGCCTTCGTAGCGCCAAGCAAGCGGCGCTTCCTGCGCATCGCAGCGCAGCGTAACGCCAGTGCCTGCCCAGCGCTCAATCGCTGGCAGCGCCGCCTTGACTTCTGCAAAGCTCAAGGCGCGATCATTGTTGGCATCCAAGGTGTCAAACACGCGATCTACATCTCGCAAAGCCATCGCCAACTTCGCCTCCATTGGCGCAAGAGGTGTAGCTTGTTGCAGCATCAGATAAGCATCGCTGGCTTTGTGGGCGAAGGCGTTGATGCCGAGCAAGGAAGCCAGCAAAGAAAAACCGAACTTGATGCAGAAGGCTTTCATTTGAACCTCTCATCTTTGAGGCCTGTTTGCGAAGCGGCAGCAAGCAACTTGGCTTTCTCGCCAGCTTGCCCAGCTAGCGAGGCGCTTTGCAAGGCAATCAGCCAATCAATGGGCTCTTTTTGAAGCGTTAAATTCGTTTGCGCAAAAGCCAATGCGGCGCGTGGATTGACTTGCACATGCAGCGCATGCAAAGCTTGCTCGCGCGCATGGCCTGCATTGTTGTCTACGCGCAAAGCGGCGGCGGCAAAGCGGGCGTTCAATTCTTCAGCAGCTAAAGAAAACTTTGTATCCCCGAGCGCTTTGTAGGCTTGCGCACGGCGAAGCAGCACGGCATCGCTGGAAGGCTGATTTTGCAAAGCTGTGATCGCTTGACTTGCCCACTTTTTATCCGCTAGATTTTGGCGCAGCAATGCATCAACATAGGCCAGTGCCGTGTAGCCATCGTTGTCGAGCGAGAGGCTGAGTGCGTAGTGCTTGAGGGCAGCGGCTGCATTGCCGGCGCGCTCTTCGTTTTCTGCGAGCAGGGAAAGCAGCCAAGCTTGTTGGCTGGAGAGCTGCAGGCTGCGCAGCAAAGCATTGAAGCCCTCGCGTGCGACTGCCCATTGGCCTTGCAGCGATTGCGTTTCTAGCAAACAGGCTTGCGCATAGAGGTTTGCTGCGCTCTCTGTGATGCTTTTGCAGGCTTGCAAAGCGGCGGCGTAGTTGCCTTGCACGCGCTCGATGGTGGCCAGCGTGAGCCACGCTTGGGCCTGTGAAGCAGCAGGTTTGGCCAGCGCGGATTGTAATGTCTTACGTGCTTGCGCGAATTCATGACGACTTTGCTCGATGGTGGCTTGCAGTGTGGCAATCTCGTAACTCGCTTGTGGGCTGCTCCAGAGCTCTCCGATCATGGCTTGGGCTTGGCCTAAATAGCGCGGGTCAGCCGATTGCCGCGCGAGGAAGATGGCTTGGCGCACAGCAGGCACGAGATCGGCTGCTGTGCTTAGCTTGGGCGCTCGTGCGCCCAGCTTTTCAATGATGGCCGCATCATCCGTAATCCGCAATTCTTTGACTTGAGCCAGCGTGCTGATGCACAGGGATGCAACTGCAAATGCAGTGAATATTTTTTTCATAAACTCTATACGCAAAAGAAAGCGACACGGATGCAGATGCATACCGTGCCGCTTTGCTTGATTCTTCAGATGAATCAAGCTGCCATCATTGAGCCTTTAAATAATGGTCACTGGCATCGGATCAGCCGTCTCAGAAGTCGCCAGCAGCGGATCGTTGGCGGCATCGCTGAGCACCAAAGGCACTTCCGTATTGGCTTGCCCCATCGCTACGACCATCTCGACGAAACTGAATGCTGCGGCACTTTCTTGCGTGGCTGCAATCGGTACAGCGGTAGTGCCAACGGTGGTGGGTGCTGGCGGCGCGGCAACGTCGCTGCTGCTACCGCAGGCGACGAGCAACACACTGGCACAGACCAGCGATAAGCCAGGCAATGCGCGGGCATGGATTGATTTCATGATGTGCTCCTTGAGTGACTCGTCGCTTACTGCGAACCCGCCAAAGGCGTGTTCAAGTAAGGAAAACGTGTGAGGAAGGGCACCACAGCTTGATCCACGCCATCATGCGCGGCAGCAGACGTTGCGCCTAGCGGGACGCTGGATGGAGCGCAGACTGAAGTGATCGAAGGAATGCCGGGCACGCCATTCAATTTCAAGCCATCGCCTGTACCGTTGATCACGCACAGGCCGCCAAGCATGGCCACCAATGCGATATCTACAACGTCATCTTTAGGGCGGCGGCCGTTGGGGAAACCTGCCAAGTCAACAGCGTTAGCCAAATTAGCCAAACCACCGACACGAAGCACTTCACCGGCCACGCCCAGACGATTTTGCTGGGCAAAAGCAACTGGATTGATCGCTGTGTTCAAGCGAAGCATCTCTGATGGCGTTGGCGTTGTTGGCTTGTTCACACCCGTGATGCCCGTGAGGAAGGTGGTGATCAAGTCGGTACGTGGGAGGTTGGTGGGCGCGAGAGCCGCTGCGTTGCCGCCGCCCACCACGAGGCCGAGCAAGGCTGGCAAAGTGGGGTTGCTCACGTAATCCAAGAATTGACCGTCGCCAGAGGGATGCGAGCCGTTGAATTTGTCTTTATCGCGAAGGCCAATCACCACTTCATTCACCAGCGGATTGCCCAACCGAGAAACCTGCACCCAAGCGCCGCCGGTTTTCTCAGAGGTCTGGTGACCAGAGGCAGGTGTGTTGGTGAGCAAGCGGCCTTGGCGCATGCTGGCGGTTGTCCAGCCGCCGATCACAGGGTCGCCTGTGCCGTTCGCTGCTGTCAAGCAATCTTTGTGAATCTCAACAGCCATCGTGGTGATGTTTTTGTCTTGAATGCCGAAGCCGTTGCCTGCAAACGCATTGATGAGTGCAGGATTGGTGATCTGCGCTGCGGTGGCGTTGACCAAATCAAAGATCGGCCCGAGGTTGACCGCGAAGCCTTCTTGGCGCTGGCCGACGAATACTTTGCCTGCTGCCTTGCCCGCTGGACAGCCGGGGAAATTCACGTTATGCACGTGTTGGTTGGCATACGTTTCGTAAGCGGCGCTGTCGCCAAAAGTTTTCGCGCCGATGTAATCTACAGGTTTGTCAAACGTTGTGCCGCCAGCGGCTTTGACAACTGCTGCGACTGTGCCTTTGCGGCGATCACCGCGCACCATGTTCATCGTGAATGTTTCGCGCACATTCGATGCGGGGCTGTTGACGCTGTTGATCTGGCCTGCTTGCGTCAGCGGGATTGCGACCATTTTGCCGCCGATATTGAGTTCAACACCTTTGCCGGCGTTGGCCAGCGTGTTGTTAAATCGGAATTGGAAGGTGATGTCTTCTTTGGCATCGCCGTTGTTATCGACGTGAATCTCGTACAGCGCGTTGGGATCCATTTTGAAATAATTAGGGCCGCCGTAGGCATCTTGCAGTGGCAGGTAGTTGGAAATCAGCGTCACGTAATCGGTGCGGCCACCCTCGTACGAGCGAAACATGTAAAAGTCAGTGTTGTCTGCTTTTGGCACGGTGGTGATGAAGGGCGCTTCGCGGTGGCTGGAAGCAAAGCTGGGGCTGACTATAGCAGCGCCGGCGCACACTGCGGCAAGCGCTGCGGTGTGTAAAGTGGTTTTCAAAAATTTCATGAGTTAGCTCCTAAAGAAGTGTGGGTCAAGTACGGGTCTTGGGGTGTCCCTCATGCAATACGCGGGCACAAAGGCGATTGGATTTAAGAATTTGCAAAAATTTGTATGCGTGTCATTTAAAGTTCGTGTCATGACGATCCGCCGCATTGCCCACTTAGATATGGATGCTTTCTATGCATCCGTTGAGCTGCTGCGCTATCCGCAATTGAAAAAAGAGCCCGTGGTGGTGGGCGGGGGCGGAGCGATTCGGGAGCAGCTGCGGCAAGCGCAGGGGGATTTGCCGACGCATGAGATTCCTGTGGATGCGTTTCCACGGCTCGCGCAATATGAGGGGCGAGGCGTGCTCACCACGGCCAATTACATTGCACGCGGCTTTGGCCTCGGCTCGGCGATGGGCACGATGAAGGCGGCGAAGCTCTGCCCGCAGGCTGTGCTGCTGCCGGTGGATTTTGAGGAATACCGCAAGTTTTCAAAGCGCTTCAAAGAAATCATCTTAGAGATCGCGCCACTCATGGAAAACCGTGGCGTGGATGAGGTGTATATCGATTTCACGGATGTGCCCGGCGGGCAGCGCGAGGGTGGGCGCGTGTTGGCGCGTTTGATTCAAAAAAGTATTTTTGAAGCGACTGGCCTGACTTGCTCCGTAGGCGTCGCGCCAAATAAACTGCTCGCCAAAATGGCCAGTGAGTTTCAAAAACCCAATGGCATCTCCGTGATTTACGAAGCGGATTTGCAAGAGAAGATTTGGCCGCTTGCTGCGCGCAAGATCAATGGCATTGGGCCAAAGGCGGATGAAAAGCTCAAAGCGATTGGTGTGGAGACGATTGGCCAATTAGCGGCTTTCCCAGCGCATGAATTGATTGAGCGCTTTGGCAAAAGCTACGGCGCTTGGATGCATGAAGCGGCTTGGGGGAGGGATGATCGCGCGGT
>JAYSRZ010000155.1:0-16051 GCA_043720775.1 Variovorax sp.
TCTTCGCTGTTTTCGCGGAAGATCACCATATTGGTTTTCTCTGGCTCTTTCACAGGAGAAGGCACGCCTTTGAAATACTGGATGGGGCGCAGGCAAACATACAGATCAAGTTCTTGGCGCAGCGCCACATTCAAGCTGCGGATACCGCCACCAACGGGCGTAGTTAGCGGGCCTTTGATTGAGACGACGTAATCTTTCACTGCATGCAAAGTTTCCTCTGGCAGCCAAACATCTGGGCCATACACTTTGGTAGATTTCTCACCGGCATACACCTCCATCCAGTGAATCTTTTTCTTACCAGAGTAAGCTTTAGCTACTGCTGCATCCACCACTTTCAACATCACAGGCGTGATGTCTAAACCAGTGCCGTCACCTTCAATGTAAGGAATGATTGGCTCATCAGGCACGTTCAGAGAATAGTCAGTGTTGACCGTGATTTTTTTGCCG
Organism: Variovorax sp.; assembly: GCA_043720775.1. Classification (GTDB taxonomy): domain Bacteria; phylum Pseudomonadota; class Gammaproteobacteria; order Burkholderiales; family Burkholderiaceae_C; genus JANMDU01. Next base: position 448 of record JAYSRZ010000155.1, read on the forward strand.
TTGACGGGCACTTTGATGTGCTGATACATGAGGACGATATCTCCGATTTGTTAGGTAAGTGATCGGCAAATCAAAAAAACGCGCATTGGGAACGCACTTTATGTAAAAAAAGACTGATTAGCCAGAGCATTGCAATTTTAGCTTCAATTTTTTCATGCTCCTGTCAACCCGGCTCAAAGCAGACCCGTTGTACGCTGAACTCTCACTGTGAGAGGGATTTTTACATCAAGGAAACTATCATGTCCAAACTCATCGCCGCTCTCGTTGCTGGTCTCTTCGCTGCTGCTGCTTTCGCACAAGCTCCTGCTGCACCTGCTGCCGCTCCTGCTGCTAAGCCAGCTGCTGCTGCTCCTGCCGCCGCGCCAGCTGCCGCTGCTGCCAAGCCAGAAATGAAGAAAGAAGAGAAGCCAATGGCTAAGGCTGAGAAAAAAGCCATGAAGAAAAAAGCTAAGAAAGCCAAAATGGCAAAGAAAGCCTAATTTAGGTTTTCCTTTCCCAAAAATGCCCGTTGTGCCTTGTGCCAACGGGCATTTTTTCTTGAGCCTCCGCTTTTTTAGGTCGTTTTGTTGGAAAATTTCGATCATGAAACATCTCCAATGGTCTCCTTCGACTGATCGCTTCGCCTTTGCTCGTCGTCACTTACTGAGCTTTGCAATCGCTGCCTGTACGGGTTTAGCAGGCGCTCAAGAGGCGCCTCAGATGGATTTAAAACGCACGAGCCTGGCGATTGGTATGCATCGCATTGATGCACAGCTTGCGCTCACGCCAGAGCAGAAGCTAATTGGCCTGATGTGGCGCAAAAAAATGCCTGCCCATGAAGGCATGCTCTTCGTGTTTGATCAACCAAGCCAGCAGTGTTTCTGGATGAAAAACACACTGATTCCCCTCACAGCCGCCTTTGTGGCCGACGATGGCATGATCGTGAACTTGGTGGACATGCAGCCCCAAACCTTAAACCCCCATTGTTCATCCAAGCCAGTACGCTATGTGCTGGAGATGAATGTGGGTTGGTTTGCCAAGAAGAATATCAAAGCCGGCAGCAAGATTTCAGGCATCCAGCCCTGATTTGTAGACACCTCGGAAACGAAAAAAGGGGGCCTTTCGGCCCCCTTAAATTTCGAGTGGAAATTATTTTCTACTAACGCGTCAACTTTTAGCGCACCACAGCGATTTCGCTGCGCTTGCCGCCCTTGAATGTGTACAGTGTCAAAGCGCCATTCTTGATGTCGCCTTTTTCGTCAAATGCGATCACGCCAGTCACGCCTTTGTAGCCGACTGTAGAGGCAAGCATTGGAAGGTATTTTGCTGGCTCAGCTGAATCAGCCTTGACCATAGCAGCAACCATCACGTTCACAGCGTCGTACACGTAAGGTGCATACACTTGGACTTCGAGGTTGTTTTTGGCTTTAAAGTCAACCTTGAATTTCTCCATAGCTGCTTTGCCTTCGCCTTCAACGCCACCAGCTTCTGCGCAAACGACTTGATCATCAGCCATTGCATCGCCAGCCAATTTGGCCAACTCAGCAGAGCAGATGCCGTCACCACCCAAGAACTTGACGTTCAGGCCAAGCTGCTTGATCTGCTTCATCATTGGGCCGGCTACTGCGTCCATGCCGCCGAAGAAAATCACGTCAGGCTTCTTGGCCTTAATCGATGTCAAGATGGCCATGAAATCGGTAGATTTGTCGGTGGTGAATTCGTGTGCAACAGTCTTCGAGCCAGCAGCCTCAACCGCTTTCTTGAACTCTTCTGCCACGCCTTGGCCGTAAGCAGTGCGATCGTCGATCACAGCGATGCTCTTGCCCTTCAAGGTGTTCACGGCGTACTTGCCGAGCGTGCCACCCAAATGAACGTCGTCAGCCACCACGCGGAAGGTGGTTTTGTAACCTTGGCGTGTGAACTTGGGGTTCGTTGCTGATGGGGAAATTTGTGGGATGCCAGCGCCGCTGTAAATTGCGGATGCTGGGATGGATGTACCTGAATTGAGGTGACCGATCACGCCGTTGATCTTGCTGTCAACCAATTTTTGGGCAGCTGCTGTGCCTTGCTTTGGATCAGCGCCGTCATCTTCAGCGAGCAATTCAAATTTAGCGGTTTTGCCGCCGATTTTCACGCCTTTGGTATTCAACTCGTCAATCGCCATGCGAGCAGCGAGTTCGTTGTCTTTGCCAAGGTGGGCGATTGCGCCGCTCATCGGCCCAACGTGGCCGATTTTGACGACTGTCATGTCGCCAGCTGGGGCGGCTGCTGGCGCAGCGGCTGGTGCTGCTGCAGGCGCAGCTGCTTTAGCGGGCTCTTCCTTTTTGCCGCAGGCAATCAGGGTCAAGGCGATAGCGGCAGCGGTTGCCGACAGTTTCAAGGTTTGCTTCATTGAGCTTTTCTCCGTGTTAATGAGCGAAACCGTGAAGATACCCTAAAAACGGGAACTTTGTCTGAGTTTTTGAAATTGCGACCTCAGTATTTTCACCATGCCTGTATTCAAAAGGCTTATGGCGCATACGTAGAGGTGGGCGAACCAGCATGATTGGCTGCATGTGCAACCGCTTGTTGCACGGCTTCATCAACGACTTGGGTGATCGTGCTCTCAAGCTGTGGCTGGATCTCCTCATACAGCTTGTGCGCATACTCCAGCGCGAGCTGCGAAACCGTCTCACGAATGCGGCGCTGCAGCTCAATATCAATGTATTGCCGCGTGCGCACGAGCAATTGCTGGCGTAGCTGCTGGGCAATATCGTCTGCGGTAGGTGATGCGGCGGCAGTGGTTTGCCCCCTCGATTCGTCTGAAAACGAGGTTGCAGGCCTAGCAGGCAGCGCCTGTGCAACGACTTGCGTCAACGTAGGGACATAGCGTGGAGGAGATTTTTGCATGATGAGTTAGGCCGCCAAATTGAGATCGTGGCGCACGATCTCGTAGCCGAGCGCCGCGTACTGCTTCCAGCGTGGCCGGGCACTTGCGCGATCTGCGTCGTCTTGACTCACGACTTCAATCACGCGCTCAAACGGTTCGATCACATTTGGCATATGCTGAGTGAGATTAATCAACACTTGCCTACCAACGCCCTGCTCGGCTGTATCGCACAGCCAAATCGGCGTTAGCGCACGCTGATGCTCAGGCAAACTACCAAAGATGCCATGAGGCACGAAATCCAGTGCGCTGAAGCTCCACAATTGTTCATCAAGCTTGGCCAGCAAGGCCGAATCGCCAAGCACGGCAACCGCAGAGCCACCCGCTGCTGCCTTGCGTAGTAAACGGCAGGCATATGCGATTTTATTAGGCGCGTTGAAGTGAAATGCTACAGAAGTCATGAAATGACATTCGCTATCTATTTGGTAGCGCCTGACGCAGTATTCTTGGGCTTAATCTGCTCTTTTTGCTTAAAATTCAAGAGAAAATTCAGCAACAATGGTACAGGCCGGCCGGTGGAGCCTTTGGCAGATCCGCTCTTCCAAGCTGTGCCGGCAATGTCCAAATGTGCCCAAGGATAAGCTGCGGTGAAGCGCTGCAAAAATTTTGCAGCCGTGATCGCGCCGCCCATGCGACCTGCGACATTCGCCACATCAGCAAAATTGGATTTCAGACCTTCGGCGTATTCGTCATCGAGCGGCAGGCGCCATGCCAAATCGCCAGACGCCTCACCAGCTGCCAAGAGCTGCGCCGCCAAATCATCGTCTGCGCTAAACAAACCGCTGCGCACCGCACCGAGCGACACCACGCAAGCTCCAGTGAGCGTCGCAATATCCACCACAGCGGCTGGCTTGAAGCGCTCTGCATATGTGAGCGCATCGCACAATATCAATCGGCCCTCTGCATCAGTATTGAGATTCTCAATCGTTTGCCCGCTCATACTCGTGACCACATCGCCAGGTTTGACGGCGCGGCCCGAAGGCATGTTTTCGCAACTTGGGATCAGGCCGATCACATTGATCTTGGGCTTGAGGATGGCCAGCGACTGGAACACACCTAGTACGCTAGCCGCGCCGCACATGTCAAATTTCATTTCATCCATCTCAGCCGAGGGCTTGATCGAGATGCCTCCGGTGTCAAATGTGATGCCTTTGCCCACCAACACGATGGGCTGCACCGCTTTGGCCGCACCTTGGTACTTGAGCACGATAAAGCGCAGCGGCTCATCGGAGCCTTGCGCTACGGACATGAACGAGCCCATTTTGAGCTTGGCCACCTCTTTGGGGCCTATCACATCACAAGTCACAGGCGATTTGCCTGCAGCTACGGCCTGCGCGGCTTTACCCAGCATCGTGGGCGTAGCGTGATTGGCTGGGCGGTTGCCCCATTCTTTGGCGAGCTCGACGCCCGCGATCAACGCGCTGCCACACTGCATATCTGCGCTCAAAGATTTGACCTGACTTTCACTGGCGAGATTGACAATCACTCGGCTGAGTGTGCGGGCATCAGCTTTGGGTTTCGTATGGGTATACACATAACTGGACGCTGCGGCGGCTTGCATGGCCGCTTGTAATGCTGCGCCCGACACATGGGGAAGCTCCGCCAAGCACAGCAACACTTGGGCTGATTTCACAGTATTTGGAATTTTGCAGGCAGAAAACGCCGCCGCGCAAGCACGCGAGATCTCTTTGTCGCTGGCTTTGCCCGCGCCGACCAAAATCACTTGCCGAGCGGCAATGCCTGCCGGGCGGTAACAGCTGAGCAGCTTGCCAGCATCGGTATTCAAATCGTCCTGCGCCAAGGCGGTCAGCATGAGTTGTTGCAAAGCCGGGGCGTTGTTTGCTACTTTGGCTTTGGCTTGCTTTTCTTTCGCCACTGGTTTCGCGCTCGTTGGCACCAGCAAGATCAGCACATCGCAAACCGTCTTCTCGCATGCTTGCCAAGACAAATTCTTCAGTTCAAAGTTCATAATAGAGACTCTCTGTGGTGTACGCTAGTACGCATTCATCATTCAACAGCCCTGATGTTATTCCATTCCTCCATTCGCCAAGAACTCGCTCGCAGCTTTGTGGCTACGCTGGTGGTGCTGATCACGGTGGTGCTGAGCATGATGCTCATTCGCACGCTGGGGCTGGCGGCAAAGGGCAGTGTTAATCCTGGCGACGTGATGATGCTGATGGGCTACGCTGGCCTAGGCCATTTGTCTACCATCATGACGCTTGCGCTCTTCATCGCCGTCACCAGCACACTCTCTCGTATGTACCGAGAGTCAGAAATGGCAGTGTGGTTTGCCTCAGGCAAAGGATTGAGCAGCTTCATCAGCCCCGTGCTGAAATTTGCTTGGCCGATCTTGTTAGCCATAGCCACTCTTGCATTGATCGTCTGGCCTTGGACGGCACAGCAAACCAACAAGCTGCGCGTGCAATTCGAGCAGCGCGGCGATCTTGATCGTGTCGCAGTGGGGCAGTTTCAAGAAAATGCCTCCGGCTCGCGTGTCTTTTTTGTGGAAGCCACAGACCGGGATGACAGTAAAACATCCGTGCCCGCGACAACGGCTTCGGCCGCCCCACTTGCCAGCACCCAGGCGAAGAATATTTTCGTCGCGGAGACAAGCGGCAACAAGCAGCAGATCACGTCTGCCAAGAATGCCTCGATTGAGCGAGTCAAAGATGATCAATTTGTGGTGCTCAAAAACGGCCAGCGCATGGAGCAAGCTTTGGACGGCAGCCAAATCAAAGTCATTGAGTTCGAAGAATATTCAGTGCTCGCTGGCGCTGCGCGATTGGGCGCTAAGCGCGAGCCGCCAGCCAAATCGCTGGCCACGCTTGATTTGTTTGCCAACCCAACGGCGTTGAACCTAGCTGAGCTGAGCTGGCGCATTGGCTTAGCGCTTGCTGCATTGAATTTGACCTTGGTTGCTCTTTTGCTGTCTGCTGTCAACCCGCGTGCTGGCAGAGGCTACGGCCTCGCATTTGCCCTGCTTGCCTTCGTCGTGTACTACAACCTTCTGAACGTTGGCTTCTCGCGCATTGCGAGCGGCCGCTCAGATTTCACCACTTGGATGATTGGCCTGCATGGCGGCGTTTTTATCTTGACCTTGATTTGGATGGCCGCTCGCCACAATCAATGGTCTTGGCGGCAACTGCTCGCCACTCGTTCCTTCAAACCATCGACGGCGTAGAACCCTATGCAAACTATTCGCCGCTTGTTGCACCGCGAAATTTGGGTGTCTGTCGCATTTGTTGCGCTTGCTTTCCTCACCCTCTTTTCATTTTTTGATTTGGTCGAGGAACTAGGCGATATTGGCAAAGGACCGCCCGCTAGCCCCTACCGGCTGATTCACGCGACAGCGTTCACCTTGCTTTTGGCGCCAAGCCGTTTGTATGAGTTGCTACCGATTGCTGTGCTGATTGGCAGCATCTTTGTGATGGCACGTTTGGCGCAAAGCTCTGAATTCACCATCCTGCGCACCAGCGGCATGGGCCCATGGCGAGCGCTCAAAACGCTGCTTTGGATGGGCTTGATTTTCGTGTTGCTCACTTTTGCTTTGGGAGACTACATTGCACCGCAAGCCGCTCGCGCTGCGCAGCTGCTGAAATCGAAATTCACCGGGCAAATTAGTTTGGGACAAACCGGCGCATGGCTGAAAGATCGGCAACAATTTTCTAACTTCGCGGTCAATGTCGGCGCGCTGGACGGAGATGGCGGCATGAATCGGGTGAAGATTTACGAATTCAATTCGAAAGGGCAAATCCTATCAACAGCTGAAGCAGCCACCGGTCGCGTCGAGGCAGATGCTTGGATTTTGAAAAGCGTCCAGCGCCAAGAGTTTTTCATACCCGACAGCACCTTGCTCCAGACGCAAAGTTTTAGCCTTTCCAAAGCGGCTACAGCCGCCAATCTTGCTCGCGTGGAACGCAGCCAGTTGCTCGCCGAGTGGCGTTGGCCCACTGGCATCAGCGCCGAGATGGTTTCAGTGGCCTTGCTCAAACCCGAGCGCATGGGCACGCTGGATCTTTTCCAATACATCCGCCATCTGCAAACCAATGGTCAAACCTCGCAGCGCTATGAAATCGAGTTTTGGCGCAAAGCTTTTTATCCGCTGAGTTGCTTGGTCATGATGGTGTTGGCGCTGCCGTTTGCTTATCTGCATTTCAGAAGCGGCGCGATCAGCGGCTATGTGTTTGCGGGCGTGATGATTGGCATCAGCTTTTTTATGTTGAACAACGTGTTTGGCTACATCGGCAATTTAAACGACTGGACGCCCTGGCTGACAGCCGCCCTGCCCGGCTTGATTTATTCGCTGGCTTCGCTCAGTGCGTTTACTTGGCTGGTGCTCAGGCAATGAAAGCGGCAACCGCATCGGCATTCAGCATGCCCGATGGCATCATCCTCTTTGCACACGGCTCGCGCGATCCGTTGTGGCGCGGCCCGATTGAGGCGGTTGCGCATCGCATTCGCTCAGATCATCCCGAGCAACTTGTCTCCTGCGCCTACCTAGAGCTTTGTTTACCCAGTTTGCCTGATGCAGTTGCAACAATGATGACCGACTTGAACGCTATCAATTCAATAGCAGCTAACGCAGATTCTACGGGCGCTAATGGCTCAAAACGCTTAAAAATTCGTATCATTCCGATGTTTTTAGGCATGGGCAAGCATGCGCGGGAAGATTTGCCAGAGCTGGCCTCTACGCTGCGTTTGACGCATCCACAGGTTGATTTTGATATGACGAAAACCGTGGGCGAAGACAGCCGTGTGACGGCTTTACTTGCACAAATAGCTATTGAGACCGCCGCATGAATTCCATCGATGCATTGTGGGCAGACATGCAATTGCCTAACATTTGGCAAGAAATAGTCGGCTTACTGATCGCCATCGGCTTGGCTTATGCCATCACATGGGCCGTGCGTAAGCGTTGGTTGGAGGCGCACACATTCCAAGGCCAAACTGTTTCGTTGGCCGAATCGGTGTGGCTGGGCAACCGAGAGCTCACCGGCGTGATGTTTGCCGTGATGGCGCTGATTCTGAGCTACGCCGCCAGCCGCATCGTAGGGCAATGGCAGCCGCTGTCTGTTCTCAAAGTGGCGGTGCCCATTTTTCTGGCGCTGGTTGCGATCCGACTGCTCTCGCGCACCTTTGCGCTGAGTTTTCCCACATCGCTGCTTGCCCGCATGACAGAACGCGTGTTTTCTTGGGGTGCATGGATCGCAGTGGCGCTTTGGGTGACGGGCTTGTTGCCTACAGCCTTAGCAGAAATGGAGGCGATTGAGCTTTCTGTGAGCGATGACAGTAAACTCAATCTGCGCAGCTTGCTCGCTGGCATTTTGTCTGCTGGCGCGGTGATCGTGATCACGCTTTGGGTCTCCGCGCTGATTGAGCGGCGCGTGTTGCGCGGTGCGGTGGACGATCTTTCTGTGCGCAAAATCATGGCCGGCGGCATTCGCGCGGCGCTATTGCTCCTGGGCGTTTTGTTTGCCTTGCACGCAGTGGGTATCGATCTGACTGCGCTGTCCGTGATGGGCGGCGCGTTGGGCATCGGCTTGGGCTTGGGGCTACAAGGGCTGGCGGCCAATTACGTTAGCGGTTTTGTGATTTTGTTTGAGCGCTCGGTGAGGATCGGTGACTATATCCGCGCAGACGATTTTGAGGGCACGGTCAAAGACATCAACACGCGCTACACGCTGATCCAAAATCTCTTCGGCCAGCAAGCCATCGTGCCCAACGAAAAACTCACCACAGCGCGGGTAGACAATTTGGAGCAATCTGCCCCTAAGCAATGCCTTGCATGCAATTTCACGCTGGCCTACGGCTGCAATGTTGACGCGGTGCAAGCTATGCTGGCAGAGATCGCATCGAAGCATCCTCGCGTTTTGAAAGCCCCTGCTACAGAGGTGTATATCAACGAGCTCAGCCTTTACGGCATCGAGATGCAAATCTCGTTTTGGATCGCCGATCCTCAAAACGGCCAGCAGAATGTGCGCAGCGAAATCAACAGCGCCGCGCTGAAAGCTTTATCGGCAGCGCGGATCGAGATGGCAGCGGGGCCGATGCGAGCTGCGATGCCTGTTTGATCTGCGCGTATCTCAACTGCGCCGACGGCGAGGCGTGACTTGCAATTGAGATTTCACTTGCAAAGGCGCAGGCGAGACGATCACGGTTTGCAGCGGCAAATCCACCAACTGATCCGAATGCCATACGCGCACTTGTATTGCGCCATCGGGCACGTTGTCGAAGCTAGCGATACCTTGCTCGTTCGTCTTTGCGGCCCATGGCGAATCGCTCACATACACACTGCCGCGCATCGAGCCGTGCAAAAAGCAGCCCAGGCCGACAGCTGTTTGCGCGCCGGTTTGATTAAGCGTGACGTCTTGGAATTTCGCCGGCTTGCCTTCATCCTTGCCTTGCAATCGAAGCTCAAAGCCGCCAGCGTTGCGCCCAGCGGCATAGGCCTCAGGCGTATTGGCAAACACGGAATTGGTGGGCGCACCACGCACATGGTGATCCCAAGGATCGTTGTTAATGAAGCGCACCTTCGCACCTTTGGCCACCACCGTGACGGCGGGGATGAATTGCATTTTTTCGTTAGCCACGGTCGCTGTAGTTGGTAGAGCAGTGGTCGCTGTTTTTGCTGTGCTGTGAATGAGCACAACTACTGCATCCACCGCAGGCTTGCCATCGCGATCGACCACGCTCACCTGCACCGTGCCCGCTTGCGCGCTCAGAAGAGCACAAGCAGAAAAAATTAAACCAAATAGGCATTTAGCCTTTACAGATAGTGCGTGAAGCGCTATTGAATTCATAGTAATTACTTTCATGGGGTGACGCCCGGTTTCACATTAATGATATCGCGATGCATCGGCGCGAGCAAGGCGAGCATTCGGTTTTGTGCGCTAAATGCTATGCCGCGCGTCGCCATGCTTTTTTGCAGCACTTCCACCAGCGCGTTGAAATTGGCTTTATTAATGTCCATCTCTCGATGCGCTAGCTTCATATCGGGGCCTTTGTATTGGCAAGGGCCGCCCGCCAGCTGGCACATTTGATTGCCCAGGCCGCTCTTGAATTGCGTAGGGTTGGTTTTTTCAAAGAAAGGCTGCATGCGTTTATCGAGCAACAAATCTTTCAAGAATTCATCCATCAAAGCAGACATGCCGGCTTGCTCGCCGAAGGCTTTGTAAAGGCTGTCGTCGGCTTTTGCCGGAAGTGCAATGAAAGAGATTGCCGCGAGAAACACGAAGAGAATTTTTTTCATCGTTTTTCCTTAAAAAGCCACTTGGGCAGAAAGATAAGTGCCAGTTTGGCGACGCTTAGCCGTGGTGGCAGGGACGATCAGTCCGAGATCGACATAGGCCAGTGCGAGCGAGACGTTTTTACTAGGCTGCCAAGCAACAAAAATGTCTTTCCAATCACTCGATTTCAGGCCATCGCCCAGGCCTGCGGCATTGCCGGCGGTTTGCAAACGGTTGGACATTTTTCGGTATTCCACGCCGACGGCAAGATCTTTGCGCAGCAGAAATGCCAGCGAAAATTCAGGCAATACTTGGTAGGAATTTCGCGCGCCACCCAGCTTTGCGCCAAAGCCGAGCAAGCCATTCTGGTTGGCCTTGGTCGTGCGCAATGTGCCGTTCAGCACAATACCTTGTGCAAGAAACAACTTGGTGGCGCTCACGTAGAAATCTGTGCCGCTGCGTTTGGCGCCCAGTGCAGAAAGCGTCGCATCGAGCCCCGTGCTGCCCAATTGCTTGGCTTGCACGCCCACAGCAATCGCAGGCATCAGCGAGTCGCTGTTGAGCACAGCATCGCCCGCCACACGCACTTTGATGCCAAAGATGTCTTGCTTTAAACGCAGACCGGGTAGGCCCAATGCGATGCCTGTGATGCCGGTATCCAAATCTTGCCGCGCCACTGAGACTTCTATGCGCTCATTCCAGCCCAGCGCAGCGCCATAGCTCGATAAGCCATAGTCGCGCGTGTTGACGCGGGTGAAATGCGCTGTGCCGCCAATCTCGCTTTCCGTGGCCAAGCTGGCGATCACCGCCCAAGGCGTGAGCCCGCCGCCGGCGGCGCCCTCTACAGTGCTCACGCCGCCGGTGAGCAGCAGTTTTCCGGTCTCAGAATGGGCTAAAGGCGTTATCAATACTGCGCTAGCAGCTATCGAAATAGTAGCAAATGACTTGACCGAGAAGTGTTTGTGTTGATGCATGAATTTTCCATTTTTTGATAACTAACGTGATTTATACGCTGCCAGATCATTTTCAGATGCAAATCAGGCGCTAGCTCAAGATTTTTGAATCCAAGCGCAGCCGAGCCCCGTATCAATGGGTGTCTGGCAAATTGACCTCTCTATTCACATTCTCAATTTTGGATCTTTGCATGCATCTCATTTCTTCTCGCTCTGGACTATTCAGCAACATTGGCAGGGCAGCCGCTCGCCTTGCCGCCGATAGAACCATGCCTTTCACGATGTCGAGCAACGCACTCGGCCGGCCTGTGCCTGCTAGCGCACTGAACTTCGGAGTGTAAAAAGTGCAACCCCTGTTGATGCAATGCCTGCCCTCAAAAGCAGGCTTGGCTCTGAGCCCATCGCTTCTGGCGATGGTGCTCAGCGCCTTTTTTGGCGTGGCGTTTGCGCAAGACACCAAGCCCAGCCAAGCTGCAATAGATCGGGGCCTGAAGGTCTATAAGGCCAAATGCAGCGCCTGCCACACTACAGATGAAAATAGCGTCGGCCCAGCGCATTCGGGCGTATTTGGGCGGCGGGCTGGCCAATCGAAAGGCTATGAGTATTCCAAAGCATTGGAAAAAAGCAAGCTAGTTTGGAGTCGCGCCAACTTGGAGCGCTGGCTCACTGAGCCTGAAAAAGTCATCCCCGGTCAGCGCATGGGTTATCGCCTTCCGCTGCAGCAGGAGCGCGCAGATGTGGTGTCGTATTTAGCCACCTTATCGCTGAAAAAGTAAGCACATTTATGGAAAAGTAAACGCATCATGAATCCTACTCTCACCGACGATCAACTTATTGCTTGGCTGCAGCGCATCGCCGCCCAAGACAGCGCCGCCCTGCGCCAGCTCTACGACGCGACCAGCAGCAAGCTCTATGCTATTGCCATGCGCGTGGTGGGTAATGTAGAGCATGCAGAAGATGTTTTGCAAGAAGCCTACATCACGATTTGGCGCATCGCGGGAGACTATAAAGCACCACTGAGCCCGCCGATGGTGTGGCTCGGTATTGTGGTGCGCAGCAGGGGCTTGGATTTTTTGCGGCGCCGAAAAGCTGAGCGCGCGCTTGCAGGCCAGCCAGTAGAAGACATGGCTGATACGCTGGCCTCTGATCTTGAGACACCGATGGACACGCACGAAGCCAGCGAGCAAGCTTGGGCTCTGCATGAATGCTTGCGTAAGATAGAGGCTAAGCAAAGGCAAGTCGTCACGCTGGCCTACTTTCGAGATTTAAGCCACAGCGAATTGGCCGAGCAATTGAAATTGCCCCTTGGCACTGTCAAAACCTGGATGCGCCGAGGTCTCGATCAGCTGCGCACCTGCATGAACCGGTTTGCATAAATGAATATTTCTCAGCACCCCGAATTGCTCGACAAATTAGCCACGCGATATGCCGTAGGCGTGATGCGCGGCGCTGCGCGCCGCCGATTTGAAAGTTACTCGCGCCAAAGCGCGACCGTACGCGCACGCATTTTGCTTTGGCAAGAAAGGATGGCTTCTTTGATGGAACTCCCTGCAACGGTGCATCCGCACGCCAATGTTTGGAAGCGTATCGAAAACAGCCTACTGGCCTTGCCCCATCGCGTTATGCAAGCATCCCCTGTGCTGCAAAAAATGCAAGATGCAATCGCTCGTCTACGTCAGCAACTTGTGTGGTGGCGTGCAGGTGCAGCGTTTGCTGGCATCGCTGCCATCGTAGGCACGCTCTTTTCTCTGCAAGCTGCGCAAAATTTAGAAGGCCAGCATTTGCAAATCGCGCAGCTAGAGAAGAAAATCCAAACCCAAGCCGCGCAGCAGCAAATGCAGTATGTGGCTGTGCTCTCCGATGCAAAAACAGATGCGTCGGTGCTTGTGACATTCGATCCTGATAAAAGGCGCTTGGTCTTGCAACGCGTGGGTAGTTACCAAGAAGCAGCTGATAAGTCGCTACAGCTTTGGGCGTTGCCACCGGGCCAGGCGCCGCAATCGCTTGGCGTACTGGGTAGCGATAAAGTGCTGCGGCTGACTGCCGCGCCAGACAAGCTTCAAAATGTGCCTACGCTGGCAATCAGCTTGGAGCCAAAGGGTGGCGTGCCCAGTAGCACCGGGCCTACTGGGCCGGTGCTTTTCAAAGGCGCTTTGCTGCAAACTGTGCTTTGAGTTTTGCGAAACTGCATCTGAAATGTTCTAGAAGGCGTATCGTTGGTATGTTCGCTTGCTACGTCTCTTTACCGCTTACTCGTTCAAGCCGCCCGCCCAAGCGGCTCGGGCAGGCGCGTTCGAGGCACAATCTATGGGTGAACAGTTTTTCTCTTCCCCAGACGCTGATCTTGACCCAGACCCTTAATTCGCGAAGCAGCGAAGAAGACACTCTGCAAGACTTGATTAAGCGCATGTCGCAGGGCGATTCGAGCTCGGTTGAACAGTTGTATGAGAGCACGATCCAACGCGTCTACAGCCTAGTTCGCCGCTTCGCGCCCGATGATGCCAGTGCGCAAGACGTGACGCAAGAGGTCTACCTTCAAGCTTGGAGCCAAGCATCGCGCTTTGATGCGAAAAGAGGCGCAGCTATTGGCTGGCTGCTCACTCTTGCACGTAGCCGGGCACTTGATGCTTGGCGCAAAGCGGCGAGTAGCCCGGTGATGCTCAATAGTGAAGTTGCAGACATTGCTGCAAGCGATCAATCCAGCGGGCTGCAGCCCCTCGATTTCTTAGAAGCCGCAAACAACAAAAGCTTGGTTCATGCTGCTTTGAAAACTCTGCCACCGGCCACGCGTCAAATGCTCAGCCTCGCATTTTTTCACGACATGAGCCATGCTGAGATCAGTTCGCATTTGAGTATTCCGCTCGGTACCACCAAAAGCACCCTGCGCCGTGCCCTGCTCAGCTTGCGTGAGCATTTGCAGCGCAACGGCTTGCCAGCACTACGACTAGCAGCACTCCATATTGAAGACACACTATGAACACAGAAATCATCCCCGTCGCCACACTCAGCCATGCATGGACAGGCGAGCTCGCGCAAAGCCTAGACACGCCGCATGCGCTCAGCGAAGAGGCCAATTCGCGCATCAAGCTTGTTCTGATGCAAAAGATCACCGAGGCTGCACAAGTCAAAAATGTGCGGCGTGATGAGGGATGGGTCAAGCTAGCAAAAAACATGCAAGTCAAAGTCCTGCACGATGATGGTGTGAGCCTGTCTTGGTTGCTCAAGCTTTTGCCTGGCGGTGGGCTGCCCGTGCATGATCATGCCGATGGTGAGGAAGAATGCATGGTGTTGGAAGGCAGCCTTCGCATCAACGGCGAAGATTTCATTGCAGGCGATTATCAAATCGCTTTACCCGGCTTAGTGCATCACGAAGTCAGCAGCGAGCATGGCAGCTTGGTTTATTTGCGTTCGCCATCGTCTCGCCGCAAAGATTTGATGGGTGCTTGAGATTTCAAACCTGAAGCATCGTTAGGTTTTTTTTAGCCTAATGCTGAGTGCTAATCCTGAATCGGCAAGCCCGCAGCGGCAGGCTTCTTGAGCTTTGCCTCGCGCTGCACAGCCTCGGCGCGGCGCATCTCTGCAGCTTTTTCGCGCTTCTCAAATTGCTCACGGCTTTTTGCCATCTTGTCCACTTGACCGGGACGCAGTTCAGGCTTCAACTCAGAGGGCGGTTGCTTGCGTGGTGTACCAGTGGGTAAAGGCTTTGCAGGTGCAGCCGTTACAGATGCATCATCGCTTCGTGGCGCGGCCTCCGTGGCAGCAAGCTCGCGCTGCTTGGCATCTCGGTCAGTTTGCCGCTGCGCCTGACTTGCATCGCGCTTTTTCGAAGACTCCAGCGCTTTGCCTCGGCGCTGCGCCTCATCCAATTGCGCTTGGGGCGAATTTCGCTGATCGATCACTTTTAGCCGATCAGCCGCTGCGCGTTTGCGCTGCACATCGCTCAGTGCAACTTCTTGTCGTTTGAGGTCTTGCATTTTTTCGCGATGCGCATCGCGAGCTTCATTCAAGCATGGCGTCGCCGCGAGCTTTTGATAACAATCCTTTCGCTGCTCGGCAAGAGTTTTTTCTGATGCGGCGCGCTCGATGCCGATACGTGCTCGCTCAGCCTGCCCAACTTGCTTCTCGTCAGCACTATTTTTAATGGTTATTTGGCCAATAACCGGCGTAGAAACTGCGTAGAGTGCTACCAAAATAATAGCATATAAGCGACTGACAGCGCAAGTGCGAACCGTCGAAAAAAATACAAGAGATAACATGATGTCAATGTATCACGCTTGGGAATCCACAGCGAATCAGGTGAGTTTCGTGTCTACCATGCGCCGCTCCAGCGCGAGGAACTCTGCACTCTGCATTTCATTGAGGCGCGAAGCCGTGCGCGGAAATTCATGCGAGAGCGGGCCTTCGGTATAAAGCAGCTCGGGTGCCACAGCCGCGCTCATGATCAGCTTGCAGCGCCTGTCGTAGAGCACATCCACCAGCCATGTAAATCGCCGTGCCTCGGATGCGTGCCTGATGAACAT
>JAYSRZ010000156.1:0-1895 GCA_043720775.1 Variovorax sp.
TCGGCCAAGCCCATCGCGGTTTGCGCATAGCCCAGCGTCCAGCGCGGGGGCAGATGCGTGCCGCCGATGAGCCGCACAAATTGCGAGATCACCTCAGCAGGCGTGTTGCCCACCATGAAGTAATAGTCGAGGTCGCCGTCGTCAATCTCGGTGCTGCGAAAGAGGCCGTGGTAATTGTCATGCTCGCAGCCGAGATCGAAAGTGCAAGCTGCTAGCGTGTCGTAGTAAATGCCTGTCCACAAGCCATCGACAGTGCGCGTGATGAGAAAAGGCCAATGCTTGTAAAGCGGATCGCCGCGCTCAGGATCGTAGCCAATCGAATCGAGGCCTTGGCAGCGCAAGCGGCGGCCATGCAGATTGAGTGCACCGGTTTTATCGCCGAGGCCGAAATAATGCTCGCGTGGATCGCGTGTGACGCAGTGCTGCACTTTGCCTGTACGGCTTTCATGCAGCCACGCGCTGGTGCTGCGCTCGCTCATCCATACCTTGCTAGTTTGCGGGCAGCTCCATTCCAAGCGCAATGCTTTGCCTGCGCCCGCATGAAAGCGCACACGTAGGCGCGTGGTCTCCAGCGTATCCGCGCCTTGCGTGAGATCGGGGCGCGAGAAGCCGGCCAAGCTGCTGCGCTCGCGCCCTTGCACCGGCACGTCGGCTGTTTGTGCATCGCCTTGTAACGGAGCAATCGCCCAAGTGCGTGGCTCGCGGAAACCGTTCCCCGGCTGCCAGCTTACGCGAGCCATTGTTTGCGAGAGAAAAGTTAGTTGCTGTTGGCCTTGGTTGGCAAGCGGAGCGATTGCGTCAAATTGATCCGCGCCAGCTTCGATCTGCCAGCCATTGCTTTGCAGCGGGCTCATGCAGCGCTCGCGTGCAAGCTCAATCCTGCTTTGTCAAAAGCATGCAGATGCTGCACTGGCGCGCTTAAGTTGATCGCAGAGCCGGCAGGCAGTGCCACGCCGCCGGCAATCACCACTTCAATCACCGTGCCGTCAGAGGCTTGCGCTTTCAAGAGGCAGTTTGCACCCAGATACTCTGAGCGCAACACCTTGAGTGCCAGCCCTTGGTTGCTCTCACACACTTGCCAATGCTCAGGCCGAATACCCACTTGATCGGCTTGCGCAGGAATGTGCGCAGCCAGTGTTGGAATTTGCCGAGCTAGCGCAGCAGGCAAGAAATTCATGCGCGGGCTGCCGATGAAGCCAGCCACGAAAGCGTTCGCAGGCCGCTCGTAAAGCTCTTTCGGTGAGCCGACTTGCTCAATCTTTCCAGCGCGCAACACCACAATGCGATCCGCCATCGTCATGGCCTCGACCTGATCGTGCGTCACGTAAATCATGGTTGCGCCAAGGCGCTGATGCAGCTCCGAGAGCTCCGCACGCATGCTCACGCGCAGCTCGGCATCAAGGTTGGACAGCGGCTCATCAAACAAAAAGATTTTTGGGTTGCGCACAATCGCGCGGCCAATCGCCACGCGCTGCCGCTGCCCGCCTGAGAGCTGCGTAGGGCGGCGCTCCAGCAGCGCATCGAGTTTGAGCAAAGCGGCGGCATCACGCACCTTGGATTCAATCTCAGCCTTGGGCGTTTTCACATTCTCCAAGCCAAAAGCCATATTGGCGTACACGCTCATGTGCGGATACAGCGCATAAGATTGAAACACCATCGCACAGCCTCGATCTGCTGCGCCGATTTCATTCACGCGCTCCGTGTCAATCCGTATGTCGCCGTTGGTGGGCTGATCCAGCCCGGCAATCATGCGCAGCAGGGTGGATTTGCCGCAGCCCGATGGCCCAACGAAGACGACGAACTCGCCATGCGCCACTTGCAGATCCACGCCTTGGATGACTTTCGTCTCGCCGAAGCTTTTCTCTATTTTTTTTAACTCTAATGTAGACACGGCC
>JAYSRZ010000157.1:0-1891 GCA_043720775.1 Variovorax sp.
CACGAAAACACCGGTGAAATATTCTCTGGAGCCGGTTGTCGTAGAAGGCAAATTTCAAGTGCTCAATGACGATCCTTATGGCTTGTATTACCGCATCACAGAAGCGGTGGCGGTAAAGTAAGCCCATGCAAACGTCCAAGCGTTCACAGCTCAATCTCCCGCAGCGCATTGTGCTGGCGGGGCTGTTGCTATGCATGGCTTTGGCGCAGAGCCTCTCGTTTGCCCACCGCGCGCTGCATCATGACGTGCGGATGCTCTCGCATGCACACGAGGAGCAAATAGCTGCTCACGGCCACAGCGCAGATTGCGATCACGGCATCTTCAATCGCCTATTTGCAGGCCATGAGGAGGGCGATGAAACTTGTCGCATGCTCGATGGCAGCACCTCCTCTTTGGATGGTTTTAGCGCTGTCGTCGTCATACTGCCTGCGCTGCATGCTCATGTTTTGATAGCGTTTGATGCGGCTGCCATGGCCGCATGGCGAGCTCCGCTGTTTGAAGCGCGCGGCCCGCCAGTGTATTTTCTGTAAATCTTCCAAACAACTTTTTTAAGCTGCACGAACGCTTGTTGCTTCGTGCGGTTTCGTTTGCTTTTTTCAGAGAATGCCATGTCTAAATTTTTCCCTCGCTGCGCGATTGCTGCAGCCGCTGCGCTTTGCGCAGCTGTGTCCGCACAAACCATCAACTCAAACCCTGAGCCCACGTTGCAGCCCGTCATCGTTACCGCCAATCCTCTGGGCGGCAGCGATGTGATCTCACCTGCACAATCCCTCTCAGGCACCGGTTTGCTGTTGCGCCAGCAATCGACGCTCGGCGAAGCGTTAAACGGCCTGCCCGGCGTGAGCAGCAGTTACTTTGGCCCTAACGCGAGCCGCCCCGTCATTCGCGGGCTCGATGGGGATCGCATCCGCATTTTGAGCAACTCAGGCGCCACGATTGATGCCTCCGCTTTAAGCTACGACCATGCCGTGGCGCTTGATCCCATTGCCGTGGAGCGCATTGAAGTGTTGCGCGGCCCGGGCGCTTTGCTCTACGGAGGCTCGGCGATTGGTGGCGTGGTCAATGTGATTGACAACCGCATTCCGAAGGAAAAACTGCAAGGCATGAATGGCAAAGTAGATTTCGGCCTCTCCAGTGGAAACAAAGGCAAAAACGGCGCATTCCTGATCGAGACGGGCAATGATCGCTTTGCCCTGCACGCCGACGTGTCAGCGCGCAGCAGCGGTGATGTGAGTGCGCCAATTCAACTGGCCTGCACAAAACCAGGATCGCCTGCGTTGGCTAAAAAGATTTGCAATTCTGCGGCTGATGCGAAAAGTGGCGCGATTGGCGGCAGTGTATTTTTCGGACAAAACCGCATCGGCTTGTCGGTCAGCAGCTTCAACACGAATTACGGCACGGTCGCGGAGGATGAAGTGACGATTGATATGAAATCAACGCGCACCGCGCTGGATGCTGACTTCAAAATCGGTGGCTTGATTGACAGCCTGCAAGTTCAGGCCAGCAACACGCGCTACAAACACACTGAGTTTGAAGGCGCAACGGCGGGCACAGAATTCAAAAATTCCGGCAACGATTTGCGCTTGCAAGCTCGCCACGCAAAATTTGGCAATCTGAGTGGCGTGATCGGTTTGCAATTGGATAACAATCGTTTCTCCGCCGATGGCGCAGAAGCTTTTGCGCCTTACAGCAAAACGGGGCAAACCGCTTTGTTTCTCTACGAAGAAGCTGCCTTTAACTGGGGCAAGCTCAGCTTTGGCGGACGCGTGGAAGATGTGAAGGTGCAATCGTTTGGCAATCCGAATATTGCCCGCTTCACGCCCGCTGAGCGCAGCTTCAAGCCCGCAAGCTATGCGGCAGGCGCGCTGTGGAATCTCACGCCCGCTTGGCA
>JAYSRZ010000158.1:0-1890 GCA_043720775.1 Variovorax sp.
GCCCTGCGATGGCGTCGTGCTACTTGGTGGCTGCGATAAGACGACGCCTGGCTTGCTGATGGGCGCGATCAGTATGGACATTCCTGCGATTTTTTGCCCTGCCGGCCCGATGCTCAATGATCGACATGTGCGAGATGGTGTTCATCGAGCCATTGGTGCGGGCACACACACTCGCATGTTTTGGGATGAATACCAAGCGGGCAACCTTACCAAAGCAGAAATGCAAGAGATGGAAGGCCGCATGACGCGCGCGCCCGGCACGTGCAACACCATGGGCACAGCCAGCACCATGACAGCGATGACCGAAGCACTCGGCATGGCGCTGCCCGGCAGCACGAGCATCCCAGCGATGGATGCCGCGCATCCGCGCATGGCCACAAGCTGCGGCGAGCGCATTGTGCAAATGGTGTGGGAAGATTTGAAGCCATCGAACATCATCACGCGCGGCAGCTTTCAAAATGCACTCGCTGTACAAATGGCGCTCGGCGGCAGCACGAATGCTGCTGTGCATGTGATCGCGATGGCGCGGCGTGCGGGCGTGGCTCTGACGCTTGATGATTTAGATGCGATGAGCCGCCGCGTGCCGATGATTGCGAATCTCTTTCCTAGCGGCGACAAGCTAATGGAAGATTTTTACTACGCGGGCGGTTTGCCTGCAATGTTGACTGTCATCCGCGCAGAGTTATCTTTGACTGAAATGACCGTAACTGGCAAAACGTTGGGCGACAACATTGCCACAGCCGTTGTGCACGACCGCCAAGTGATCCGACCTCTAGACAAGCCGGTAGCTGATGGTGCATTGGCCGTACTCAAGGGCAATCTCGCGCCCCATGGTGCTGTGATGAAGCCCGGCGCAGCAGAGAAGAAATTCTTGGCTCACACTGGCAAAGCGCTGGTCTTTGACAGTCAGCCTGAGATGCTCAAAGCGATGGCGGATGAATCGCTTGATGTTAACGAGGACACCGTGCTCGTGCTGCGCAACGCAGGCCCCGTGGGCGCACCCGGTATGCCCGAGTGGGGCGGCTTGCCGATTCCGAAGAAGTTACTCAAGCGCGGCGTGCGCGATATGCTTCGCTTGTCTGACGCGCGCATGAGCGGCACGCACTACGGCGCTTGTGTGCTGCATATCTCCCCAGAGAGCGCAGTAGGTGGGCCTCTGGCTTTAGTGCGCACCGGCGATGTGATTGAAGTCAACGTCGAGCAGCGACGCTTG
Source organism: Variovorax sp. (assembly GCA_043720775.1). GTDB lineage: Bacteria > Pseudomonadota > Gammaproteobacteria > Burkholderiales > Burkholderiaceae_C > JANMDU01. The sequence continues at coordinate 1,214 of JAYSRZ010000158.1, forward strand.
CACTTACGGGTGAGCGATGAAGAGCTCGCCAATCGCCGCGCAGCGTGGACTGCGCCGGTGCAACCGTTTCACCGTGGCTACACCAAACTCTATCAAGCCCATGTGACGCAGGCGCATGAGGGCTGCGATTTCGATTTCCTGCAAGGCGTGGATGACACGCCTGAGCCGGTGATTTTTTAACTCAAAGGTTTTATGAACACGGAAGGCACGAAAACACACGGAGGGCACGGAAAAAGCCAAGAGGGATTTTCTGTGTATTCCGTGAAACCTCCGTGTCTTCCGTGTTCTTCTGATCCGAATACCAAGATGCAAAACCCCTTCAAAACCCTCCTAGCCCGCAAAGACCTCCCCGCCGGCTATCCCGTTGGCACTTGGGTCATGTCTGCCTCCCCTGTAGTTGCAGAAGCCGTGGGCTGTGCGGGCTTTGATTGGGCGGTGGTGGATATGGAACACACGCCGCTGGACATGATGGAAGTGATCCATGTTCTGCAAGCCATCGCCGGCACGCCCATGCTGGCGATCACGCGCGTGCCTTGGAACGATACCGTGACTGTGAAGCGGGTGCTGGATGCGGGCGCGCAGACGATCATGTTTCCGTTTGTGCAAACCGTGGAAGAAGCCAAAAAAGCCGTAGCAGCCACGAAGTACGCGCCGCAAGGCGTGCGCGGCATGGCAGG
>JAYSRZ010000159.1:0-1887 GCA_043720775.1 Variovorax sp.
AAGCAAAAAACCGCTTCAGCGAATTGGTCGATTTGAGCCTGAAAGAAGGCCCGCAGATCGTTACGCGGCATGGCAAGCCTGTGGTGCAAATTGTGCCGATAGATTCAAATGGGCAAATCAAGCCAGTGCCTAAAACCGCACGCGGCCCGCAAACCGCCTTTGGTAAGCATTTCATGAAATTACTCGATATGCCGCCCGGCCCAGATTTGGAATTGCCTGAGCGCATCAGCCGCAAAAACATTTCGGTTTTTGAATGATCCATAGTCGCCTATGAAGCCAAATTGTGTTTGGTTGCTAGACACGAATGTCGCCTCAGAAACGGTTCGCCCACAACCCAACCATGGCGTTATTCAATGGCTCACGCGACATATTGATGACTGCATGTTGTGCGGAGTCAGCGTGGGGGAAATCGAGTACGGGCTAACTCGCATGCCTATAGGTGCCAAGAAAAGGCAATTGCATCATTGGTTTGATGACTTGTCCAAACAAATGGCAGACCGCATCTTGGGGACGAGCGTCGAAGTTTGGCGAGAGTTCGGGCGCATGCGGCACGAGCTGCAAAGCTTGGGACGCCCACAGGCTGATATGGATATCCTGATCGCCGCGACCGCTCTCACGCATCGCCTAACTTTGGTGACGCGCAATACAAAACACTTCGCCGATACAGGTTGCGATCTCTTCAATCCTTGGGACGAAAGCCTGTCTGCCTGATTCACTCTGCGACAATACATCCATGCAACGCAAATCCGAAGTCACCCGTAACACCAAAGAAACCCAGATCACTGTCGCCATCAATTTAGATGGCACAGGAAAAGCTGATCTAGCCACGGGCATCGGGTTTTTTGACCATATGCTCGATCAAATCGCGCGCCATGGCTTGATTGATTTGAGCATCAAAGCGCAGGGCGATCTGCACATTGATGGGCATCACACGGTGGAAGATGTGGGCATCACGCTCGGCCAAGCAGTGGCTCAAGCTGTGGGCGACAAGACCGGCATTTGGCGCTACGGGCATGCTTATGTGCCACTCGATGAAGCGCTCTCTAGAGTGGTGGTGGATTTCTCCGGCCGGCCGGGGCTGCATATGGGCGTCGATTTCAAAAGCGGTATGGTCGGCGAGCTGGATACCCAGCTCGTGTATGAATTCTTCCAAGGCTTTGTGAACCATGCGCAATGCACGCTGCATATCGACAATTTAAAGGGCGACAACGCGCATCACCAGTGCGAGACGATCTTCAAAGCCTTCGCGCGCGCCGGGCGCATGGCGCTGGCGCTGGATCCGCGCAGTGTGGGTGTGATTCCATCGACCAAAGGCAGTTTGTAGGCTGTATTTTTAAGTGTTTTAGGCATTTAGAGCACGTCATTACTGCGTGAGGCGCTATCAGATTCATAGTATGTCCGTTTCCTTGAAATCTACTGTTGCCGTCGTTGATTACGGCATGGGCAATCTGCGCTCGGTGGCGAATGCGGTGAAAGCTGCGGCTCTTGGCACGGATGTTCAAGTGATCATCACGCAGCGGCCAGAAGAGGTGAGAGCGGCAGAGCGAATCGTCCTCCCCGGCCAAGGTGCAATGCGCGATTGCATGGCGTGCTTGCGTGATTCTGGTTTGCAAGAAGCCGTGCTCGAAGCAGCAGCCAATAAACCGATGTTCGGCGTCTGCGTGGGCATGCAAATGCTGCTGGATCATTCTGACGAACAAGACACGCCTGGCTTAGGCCTTTTCAAAGGCGTTGTACACAAGTTTGAATTGCAGGGCAAATTACAACCCGATGGCAGCCGCTACAAAGTGCCGCAAATGGGCTGGAATCGCGTGTTTCAAACCCGTCCGCATCCCATCTACGCGGGCGTGCCCGATCAAAGCTGGTTTTATTTTGTCCACAGTTTCT
>JAYSRZ010000160.1:0-1875 GCA_043720775.1 Variovorax sp.
ACAAAGCGTCTCTTCGACGCTGCACCAAAAAACATTTGAATTGAGCGTTTATGCGAGTCTTCATTGCCGGTTATCAACACGAAACCAATACTTTTGCGCCTACGCTTGCCTGTTGGGCGGCGTTCAACGCGGGGCACACGTTTCCGGCTTATCGGCGAGGGCAGGCGCTGATTGATGGTTTTTTGGGGAAGAATATTCCTGTGAGTGGTTTCATTGCTGCGGCGCAAGAGCGCGGCTGGGAACTTGTACCTTCTGTGTGGGCGGGCGCGACGCCTTCAAGCTACGTGACGACAGAGGCGTTTGAACGCATCAGCGGCGATATTTGCGAGGATTTGCGCAACGCTGTGAAGAGCGGCATTGATGCTGTGTATCTCGATCTGCATGGCGCTGCTGTTGCGCAGAATGCGGATGATTCTGAGGGCGAGCTGATCGCACGCATTCGCGCCATCGTGGGCGACGCAGTGCCGATTGTGGGCAGCTTGGATTTGCATGCGAACGTAACGCATCGGATGCTTGAGATTGCAGATGCACTCGTGAGCTATCGCACTTATCCGCATATCGACATGGCTGATACGGGGCGGCTGGCTGCGAAGCTACTTGAGCGACGCATGAAATTGGGGCGCAAGGAAACGCTGAGCTACAAGCGCTTCGCTTACATGATCCCGCTCAATGCGCAGAGCACTTGGATGCAGCCCGCCAAGCGTTTGTATGACGAGTTAATCGAAAGTGATAAAGCTAACGATGCGGTCTTGAGCTTTTGCATGGGTTTTCCGGCTGCGGATTTTGCGGAATGCGCGCCGATGATTTGGGGTTATGGCGAAAATGCTGAAACCGCTGTAAAAGCATTGTTTGCCAGCGCCGCAGAGCCTTGGCAATGGGATCCGGGTGTGTTACCAGTGGCTGAGGCTGTGGCGCTTGCCATTCAGAGAGCAGAGCAATCCGACAAACCGGTCATCATTGCCGATACGCAAGACAATCCCGGCGCGGGTGGCGACAGCAACACCACGGGCGTGTTGCATGAGCTATTGCGCCAAGGCGCTGGCAAACGATTCCCGAATCGCGTGGCACTCGGCATGCTGTTTGATCCACTGGCAGCCGATGCGGTGCATATTTTTATGCAAAAAGAGCAGTTATCCGGCGTATCACCTGCGCAGAGTGCTATTAAAAACAGAGCAATTGAGGTATCACTGGGTAAAGCCGTGCCGACGTTTACCGGGCAGCTGAGCGATGCGCCCGTACAAGCTGAGTTCACGATTGAGCAAATCAGCGATGGCGTATGCACTTACAAAGGCCTGATGATGACAGGCGTCACCGCGCACCTTGGCAAAAGCTGTGCGCTGAATATTGAAGGCATTCGCGTGGCTGTGGTCAGCGGGAAAGCGCAGCTCTTAGATCGAGAGCTGCTGCGCATGGTGGGCATCAACGCGGAAGAGATGAAGATCATCGTGGTGAAAAGCTCGAATCACTTTCGCGCCGACTTCACGCCGCTCGTGGCCGATGCTGCGCGTGATGTGATCGTGGCGAAAGCGGCAGGGCCGATGGCGGCGGATGCGGGCGATTTGCCTTGGAAGAAACTCTCGCCTTCCATTTCGCCACGATTGCCGGTGTAGCGTTCTTACGATTGACGAAAGAACATCCGGAACGCGAAAGACGCGAAAGAATTACCTAAAGGATTTGAATGAATTCCCCTTCTGATCTTGCGAACTGTACGGCAACTGAGCTGCTTGCTTTGTTTAAATCTGGCGCGGCTTCGCCTGTGGAGGCGCAGGCGGCTGTGATGCGACGGATTGATCAATACAATCCCGTTTTGAAGGCTTTTTGCCATATCGCCGGCTACGAGTCTGCGCAGAGTGCTATCAAAAGTGAAGCGGCGTG
>JAYSRZ010000161.1:0-5240 GCA_043720775.1 Variovorax sp.
GGCAAGGTTTGAAGCCGATGAAAAGCGCTATCCAACTCACAGCCGCCGAGCTAAACCCTCAAGGCGGCATCTTCTGCCCGAGTAAGCAAGCGGGCATGGAATTGTGGAGCGGCCATCCTCGTGTCTTTCTTGACGTTGGCAAAACCGGCCAAGCGAAATGTCCGTATTGTGGGACGCAGTACCAGCTCAAAGAGGGCGAGCAGGTGCATTCGCACTAGGTGCTGGACTAGTTGCGGCCATGCGTCAGAGCCCAAGCATTCAAGGCAAAGACGACAAATAAAACCGACATGCCGATTTGAGCATCTCGCAAGGCCGAATTAAAAGACGTTGCAACAAGCAGCCCCGTGCTCGCGATCATGCTGCAAGAGGCTTGAATACTTCTCATGCGAATCACGGTCACGAAGAGCGAGCTCATCACAGCTAAAAGTGCAAGCATACCCACCACGCCGGCTTGCGCACCCATCCAAAGGAAGTCGTTGTGCGGCATGTTGGCATAGTGAATCTGAGCCGGCGTTCGCTTGCGCCATTGCTCATTCCAACTGCCGATGCCCCAGCCGAATATTGGTTTTTCCTTCACCATCTCTAGAGTGCGGGTGTACATCAAGGTACGCATCCCCCAGCTGGTGTGCTGGAGATCTTGATCTGCTTGGCTGCCTGGTTTGACCGTGTTATTCACCTCAGACAAACCCTGCAAAAATCGTTGACTTACTTGCGGCGCTTGAGCAACGCCCCAACCTACCGAAGCCAGAGCCACCATCGTGCATACAAGCAACATTGGCCGACGCCAAAATAGATGAATCAAACCAACCAGCAAGCCCATCGCCAAGATAAGCAGCGAGGTGCGCGAAGGAAGAAACCAAATCAGTACGGGAACGATGAGTATCAATGCAAGCGCTGAAAATCGCTTCCAGTGTTGACGCAAATCAGTCATGGCATGGGCTGCAGCGCAAGCGCCGAAAATCGCCAACAGAATAGCAATACAGATCGATTTATTGCCCTTCATCTCGACGAGATTGATCAAGCCCGGCACGCGCGGCAATGCAATCCATTGGTTGAGATAGATGACGGCCAAGCCAAGTGTGGCACCGATGATCCAACCGAATACGGCCGATTTCAACTCTGATTCAAGGAGAAGGAGTACGAGTGCGATCGTCAGAATGATTCGGAAGCCATGAAACAAATTGCTCGGTGTTTCTGCGTAATTTGGCTGCGTCACTAAAATGAAAAGAGTCCATGCGGCGAAAAAACACAGCGGCCAAAATGCGGCGTGCTGCCGCACTTGCGTCATGCGTTGACTTAGCTCAGGCCGTCGCGTCATCGCCCTAAAACTTAGCGCGATGATTAGCAATAACGCAGCAGCATACGACACACCCACTGGCAAAAAACACGCGATGCCCCAAAAAAACGCCGCTGCTTGAATAAGAGATCGGGGCAAAATTCTTTCAATCATATGGACAGATGAGCACGCTATGCAGATAGAGCACGTATTATGCGGCGTATGTCATCCAAACCTATCCATTCTCCGATGCAGCAGAAACTGACTTGGCTGCAATCCCTAAAAGTCTATTCTGAAGCGCCTGTGCTTCGCATGCTCTTTCTTGGCTTCTCCGCAGGCCTGCCGCTGCTGCTCGTGCTAGGCACATTGAGCTTTCGCCTGCGTGAGGCGGGCATTGATCGCGCCACGATTGGGTTTTTGACTTGGGTGGGGCTGGCTTATGGCTTTAAGTGGTGTTGGGCGCCGCTTGTGGATCGGCTCCCGATTCCATTACTGACGCGTTGGCTCGGTCGCAGGCGCTCTTGGTTGTTGCTGTCGCAGATGGTGATTGTCGGTGGGCTGGTGGGCATGGCTGTGTCTGACCCGAAGCTCGCGTTGATGCCTGTGGTGTGGTGTGCGCTGGTGGTGGCATTTGGCTCGGCCACGCAAGATATCGCGCTGGATGCGTATCGCATTGAATCGGCAGATGCAGATCGGCAGGCTGCGCTTGCTGCGGCTTATCAAACCGGCTATCGCTTGGCCATGATCTGGGCAGGTGCTGGTGTGCTGTGGATCGCGGCGCGGGCAGAAGTTGCCAGCGTAGGCAACTATGATCCAAGCGCTTGGCGCACCGCGTATTTGTGGATGGCAGCCTCGATGGCGATAGGCGTGCTCACGGTGCTGCTCTCTCCTGAGCCAGCAGCACGCGTTCTTGAGAAAGCAAAAAACATGCAAGATTGGCTGCGCATCACGCTGATTGAGCCGTTTGCAGATTTCTTCAAACGCTACGGCTGGCACGCGGCGTTGATCCTCGCCCTTATCGCTGTGTACCGCATCAGCGATATCGTGATGGGCGTGATGGCCAATCCTTTTTATGTGGACATGGGTTTTACCAAGGATCAAGTGGCAGGCGTGACGAAGGTGTATGGCGTGATCATGACCTTGGTGGGCGCATTTATCGGAGGTATTTTGTCAATGCGCTTGGGTGTGATGCGGGTGTTGATGCTCGGCGCGATTCTTAGCGCCATCAGCAATTTGTTGTTTGCTTGGTTAGGCAGTCAAGGCCCGAATGTGAATGCGCTGATCTGGGTGATCTCGGCTGACAACTTATCTAGCGGCATTGCCTCAGCGGCATTCATTGCCTATCTATCCAGCCTGACAAACATTCAATACTCTGCGACGCAATATGCGTTGTTTAGCTCGCTCATGCTGTTGCTGCCGAAATTCTTAGCGGGCTTCTCTGGCCAAGTGGTCAACAGCGTAGGCTACGCGCAGTTTTTCACCGGCACGGCGCTCTTGGGCTTGCCAGTAATCTTGCTGGTTGCGTTGGCCAGTCGCTACACACCAGTGAAACCCCCATCATCCTAAAGTATTAGATTCCAGCATTGTCATCAGAACAGGGGATTGCATTTAGTCACTTGATAACCTATAAACTTAAAACGATAGGTAACTATGTGATAAGGACGTATGCAACATCCGCTGCTGCACTTAGGGTTGATGGGTTTTGATGCCGAGAGTGAAGCGGCTGTCAAACGCTGGCTGGACAAAAACGCTGCGATAACTGATAGCGAAGCCCCGGCAGAGCAGCATCCGATTTGGCAGATCGTGGATTTCGCGCAAGCAGATGCTCTGCTGATTCGCGGAGCGGGGGTTGTGCAAGGATTCGGTACGCATCTCCAATTCTTGCCGGCGCTGCAAGTAAAAGAAGCGTTTGCACCGCCCTGCCCTTTGGGTGTTGATTTACGCGGTATCAAATTACCTTTCGTTTTGAGCGATGCTGGGCATCTGCATGCATTGGGCATTGATGTTAGCAATCAATTGGTTTTGAATTGTCTGGATGAGGCTGGCATGCGCAGAGCTTTGCAGCATTTTGAAGCGAGCTTACGCACCTTACGCTCGCTGTTTGCGCTGGGTGTAGAGCTGCTGGATCGCAAACAAGAGTTGGAGGTCGAGCACACTTATCATCTCGAGCACAACGGTAATTTGGATGCGATTGTTGATATGCCCCAGCGGCGTGTGCTTATGCGCCCAGGCACGCGGCCTATCGACATCAGCATGGATGCATGGCTGCGCCGCCCAAAATCTGCGAATTTCGCACCGCATGAGTTTGTGGAGTGCAGCTTGGATGAGATCGGCTGGGTCTATGCGATGCATGGCCATCAGATTGAATTGCCCAAGCGCTACCGCAGCAAAACGATCTATATTCGCCGCAACCCACAAGTGCGCGGGTCATTGATGTCTTCGCGGCATGCTGCATTGGTGGATCATCTGTGGCATTGCCCATCAATGTTAAGTCAGCTCCACTGCGATCGGCCAGATCTGTCGGAATGGCTGGAGCGAGATTTGCATGCGCTGTATTTGGTGCGCTGTATCTCCACGCAAAACCCCGCAGAATCCAGCGTCAGTGCATCTTCTTTGCCAGGAGCATTTGCAAGCGCGAGCACATGGCTTTCGCGACGATCTCATCATGCTAGCAGTCAATACGCCAGCGTCTACGCCGGCACATACACCGGCAAAAGAATGAACACGCAGAACGACAGTTTGCAGCCGCTGCTTTAGCTGGCGGCCAAAGAAAAATCATTTGCGCGAGCGCGTGGCCAATACAGGCGAAAGACGTTGTGCGTTGCGCTCAAATCGCCGGCAAGCAAAGAACCGCTCTCGATCTGCGGCACCAAATTCACTAGCAAGCGTACTTCGTTATCGCTCACACGTCGCACGATGTGATGTGCGGTGATATCGCCCGGATGCTGGAGGCCGGCCGCTTGCACGATCTCTTTGAGCGCATGCAAAGTCTGCTCATGGAATTGATGCACGCGCTCAGCTTTGCTGGGCACATGCAATGCTTTTTGGCGATGCGCATCTTGCGTTGTCACGCCGGTGGGGCAGTTGCCGGTATGGCAGCTTTGCGCTTGAATGCAGCCGAGCGCAAACATGAATCCGCGCGCGCTATTGCACCAATCTGCGCCGAGCGCCATCATGTGCGCCATATCAAAAGCGCTCACGACTTTGCCAGCGCAACCAATGCGAATGCGCTCGCGCAAACCCGCGCCCTTGAGCGTGTTGTGTACCAAGAGCAGGCCTTCTTGCAGCGGCGTGCCCACATGATCGGTAAATTCGACGGGCGCTGCGCCCGTGCCGCCTTCTGCACCATCCACTACGATGAAATCGGGCGTGATGCCCGTGGCCAACATGGCTTTGACAATCGCAAACCATTCCCAAGGATGGCCGATACACAGCTTAAAACCCACAGGTTTGCCGCCTGAGAGCGTGCGCAACTGAGCGATGAAAGACATCATCTCCAACGGCGTAGAAAAAGCGCTATGCGCCGCTGGCGAGACGCAATCGACACCTTGCGGCACGCCGCGCGCCGCAGCAATTTCAGCCGTGACCTTCGGGCCCGGCAGCAGCCCGCCATGCCCCGGTTTGGCGCCTTGGCTGAGCTTGAGCTCAATCATCTTGACTTGTGGGTCTGTGGCGTTGACTTTGAATTTCTCAGCATTGAATGAGCCGTCATCATTGCGGCAGCCAAAATAGCCCGAGCCGATTTCCCAAATCAAATCACCGCCATGCTGGCGGTGGTGTGCGCTGATCGAACCTTCGCCCGTGTCATGGGCAAAGCCGCCTGTTTTGGCGCCTTGATTGAGCGCAAGAATCGCGTTTGCACTTAAAGCGCCAAAGCTCATGGCAGAGATGTTGAACACGCTGGCTAAATAGGGCTGGGTGCAGCCATTGCCCGCCGTGCCAATCGGAATACGGAAATCTTGGC
>JAYSRZ010000162.1:0-1873 GCA_043720775.1 Variovorax sp.
CTAGTTTTGATAGCAAAAGCTCGCCTGAGAGCTGCGCAGCGTTCTGCGCAAAGCTGCGCACATCAAGGTGATCTGGGCGATGGATGGTCTGTGTCATGATTTGATATCCAAGTGTAAGAGAATTGGGGCATGACTGATGCTTCTCGCTTACTTGTCCTAGGTTCTACTTCGCGCTACCGGCGCGAGCTACTGTCGCGGTTGAATGTGCCCTTTGATGTGGCCGCGCCGGATGTAGATGAGACGCCTTTGCCCGGCGAGTTGCCAGCCGCGCTTGCGCAGCGTTTAGCACTGGCCAAGGCGCAAGCTGTGGCGGCCAAGTTTCCACACGCTGTCGTCATCGGCTCAGATCAAGTGGCCGACTTGAATGGCCAGAGTCTGGGTAAGCCCGGCACGCATGAAAAAGCTGCACTGCAGCTGCGCATGATGCGTGGGCAAACGGTCATTTTCCAAACTGCGTTGGCCGTGGTGTGCTTGGGGAGCGGCTTTGTGCAGCAGGATATTGCGGCGGTTAGCGTGTTGTTTCGGGATTTGAGCGATGACGAGATAGAAACCTATCTGCGCATTGAGCAACCTTACGATTGCGCAGGCAGCGCCAAGAGCGAAGGCTTGGGGATTGCACTGCTAGAGCGAATCGACAACGACGATCCGACGGCTTTGATCGGCCTACCCTTGATCCGCACGGCGCGGATGATCCGCGCTGCGGGAGTAAAGTTGCTCTAATCGCTTCATCGCTTAGGCATAACGAGGTAACGCGAAAAACGCAAAAAAACTGACCGAAAAACACGAAAAAAATACCGCGGCAAATTTTTCAATCCCCTTTTTTGCAGCGTTTTTTGCATCATTTTTGCGTTTTTCGCGTTACCTAGTCCCCCTCAAATCAACAGCAAAATTTGTCTATGAAGACCTGTCTCATCCTCGTTCCAGCTCCGTTAGATTTTGGATGTGATGTTCAAGCGCCAATCAGGGATGTTTTGCCGCTGGCAACCATTCAAACGGCCAGCCGCATCACGCATTGGATTGCCGAGAATGCCAAGAGCTGTCGCGCGGTGATCAAGCGCATTGGCGAAGTGCAAGCTTTGGCCTTGCCGCTACAGCAACACATCATCACCGAGCTGCCGCGCGAGGTGCATAAAAAAGGTGATCATGGCGGCAGTTTTGATGCCAAGCCTTTGCTGCAAGCGGCTCTTGAAAAAGCGAAGACTGATGGCGCGCAAGAAATCGGCTTGATCTCTGAGGCCGGCATGCCCGCTGTGGCCGATCCGGGCAGCTCCATTGTTCGTGCTGCTCACGCTCTAGGCATCACCGTGCAGCCGCTGGTGGGGCCAAGCTCCTTGCTGCTCGCGCTCGCAGCCAGTGGGCAAAACGGCCAAAACTTCGCCTTCGTCGGCTATTTGCCGATTGACGCAGCAGACCGCGTGCAGCGCATTCGCGCACTTGAGGCGATTGCAAAGAAAACCGGCCAAACCCAACTCTTCATCGAAGTGCCGCACCGCAATGCAGCGCTGTGGCAAGCATTGCTCAGCAGCTTGCAGCCCAACACCTATTTGTCTTCTGCCAGTGGCCTCAGCCTGCCCGCCGCACAAATCCACAGCGCCACAGTGGCCGACTGGAAGCATCGCGCCGCGCCAGATGCTGGGCTGCCTTGCGTGATGGCGATAGGAACTTAACCCCACTAGGTAACGCGAAAAACGCGAAAGTTCAAACCAAAAACGCGAAAAAAGACAAAATTGTGTTTTTACTGAACCTGATTCATTGAATTCTTCTGCGTTTTTCGCGTTCTTTTCGCGCTTTCAGCGTTACCTAGTTCTCATCTAAAAAAATACTCACCTCATGAAAATCATCATCCTAGGCGGCACGGGCTTCATTGGCCGCC
>JAYSRZ010000163.1:0-5230 GCA_043720775.1 Variovorax sp.
TCGATGATGTTTGCGCCTGAATTCAGCAGCTCTTGGTTGATGCGTTGCTTCTCAGAAAACGCTAGGCCATCCACCGGCAGCGTGAGCAAAGCCGAGCCACCGCCTGAGATGAGGCAGAGCACGAGATCGTCTGCTCTTAAACCTTGTGTGAGCGCCAAAATGCGCTTGGCCGCATTCAGGCCCGCTTCATCGGGCACAGGATGCGAAGCTTCTACCACTTCAATGCGGTGGGGCAGACCTACTGGGCGCGGCGGCGTATGACCATAGCGCGTGACCACCAGACCCGACAGCGGCGCATCTTGCGGCCACAGCGCCTCCACCGCTTGCGCCATCGCGCCGCCGGCCTTGCCTGCGCCTAAAACGAGGGTGCGGCCTTTGCTTTCACGACTGGGTGGCGACGGCAAAAAAGCCGCTGTGTTGTGCAGCGGCAGAGCGCGGCGCACAGCAGCTTGATACAAATGCAGCAAAAATTCGCGGGGTTGCGTTTGAGGGTTAAATACGGGATCAATAGACATAGCGAAGAGATAGAAAGTATTCGTGCATTGTGCCGCTTCAGCGCAACCACTGGGCGATGCTGATGGCCTGCGATTGCCACGCGACTTCTATCGAGGGTTTCGCTTCAAATGGGCTTTGCATGTTCAGCCAATCTACCGTTAAAGCAGCAGAGCCAGCCGATTGGATCAACACGAAAAATTCTACGCTGCTGCCTTGGTCTGCTGCATACACCTGAGCCGATGCAAGCGGTTGCTGCAAATGAAATTGGTGAATCGCATCATTGGCCCAACGCAGCGCTTGAGCGCGTTGTTCAGCTGGAAGCAAGAGTAAAGAAGCCTGCACTGAGCCGCCTTGTTGGGCGCTCCATCGCCTGTGCAGCAAGCGCTCATATTGTGTACGCTTGCTTATTTCAATGCTCCCCCGTCCCGGCGCGGCGTTGCTTAAATCCCTCACCTGTCGCATCACATCGCCGCTATCAAACACTTTAAAGTCATTTAATTGTTTGAAAAAATATAAGCACAAATAGTTAATTCTTGCAGTGGTTTCTTGTAGTCGGAAAAGCTCTGCACCTTGCAATTTATCCGAAACCATTAAAAGCTGCGCGTGATCGTTGTACCAGCGTTGCAAAGCAGCGTGGTTGCCGTCTAGACATCGGGTGCAAACAAGGTTGATCGCAGTAGTCATATTGCGCAAAATAGATGAGAAAATTGTTGCATCCAGCGTTATTAGTTAAAAATATATAAAACACATAATTTAATTGTACGCAACAAACTATTTTGACATGAGCCAGCTTCGCACATCCTTGCGCCCCGCCTCCACATGGCTTTCGCCTCTGGTGATTGTGCTGGTTGTAATCTTGTTGCAATCGCTTTTGCTCGGTGCATTCTTTTATTTTGATGCACAGGATCGAATCAGCTTAGAACCTGATGAGCTGATTTTGCTGCTAGTCTATTCTGCAATGGCGATTGCGATTGCATTGGCGACCGGCATCCTGCGCTACCGTTGGATGGAAAGCGAGAATTACGTGCGCCAACGTTTGTTGGATGTGATTGATGCGATTCCCGATCCTTCTGCTGTGCGCGATGCACGAGGCAAATACATCATGTGGAACAAAGCCGCCGAGAGCTACCACGGCGTCAAAGCAGAACACGTGCTGGGCAGAACACCGTTTGATTTATTTCCCAAAGAGGTGGCACGCCATATTTTGGAGCTTGATGCAGAATGCTCTAAAACGGGAAGCACCATCGTGCGCCGCTTGGTATTGCCGCCGCTGTATGGCAAAGGTCAGCGCGTGGCTAACATTCGCATTGCGCCAGTTCATTCGACCCCGCAGTCAGATGCAGCCAAATACAAAAATATACGCGGCGTCGTGACCATCCTGCATGACATTACCGAATCAGAACGCGAAGCCGCCGCTTTAAAACACATGAGCACGCAGCTGAAAATGGCGCTCGACACCTCCGGCTTTGGCAGTTGGATTTGGGATTTAGAAAGCGAGCTCGTCAATTACTCCGCGCAATACCAAGCGCTGCTGCGCTACAAAGGCAAGGAATTTAATCAAGATTTTAATTTCCACACTCGTATTCATCCGGGAGATTCGGAGATAGTGGTGGCCGCCGCTAAACGCAGCATGCGAGAAAACATCAGCTTTGATCAGGTTTATCGCCTGCGCTGCTTTGATGAGGTGTATCGCTACTTTCATGCCAGCGGCGAGCCTGCTTTAGACGGCACGGGCCGCCGCTACTTCGCAGGCCTGCTCTGCCCGCTAGATCGCAGCGCTGATTAATCTTGCCTCGCAGCCAAAAGCGCATCAGCATAGGCTTGCCAATCGCCCTCTTTTGCAGCGTCTTTAGACACGTTTTTAAACACGCCCGCCTTAGCCTGATCAGCCACCCATTGCTGCTTGGCCGCAATCGCGCTCGCCATCAAAGGCTCAAAACCAGCTTCCTTCACAGTAAGAGCAGATTCGCGCATCTCCTCGGCTCTGCGCTTGCCGTGCTGCGCCACGCGGCTGAAAAAGTATGCGCCTTGGTTTTTCCAATCAATGCTCGGAAAAGTCTCTTGCAGCGTGGCAATCATGTGATCCTCCACGCCATAGGCGCGCGCCGTTGAATAGCTCTCAATCACCAAAGCCTCCAGGCCTTTAATCATCACGCTTCGGCACATCTTGATCGCGCTGGCCACGCCTATCTTGTCGCTCACAACTGTTGCATCCAACTCCCAATTTGATAGCGCCTCACGCAGGTTGGATGCGCTCAAACCGCCCAAAAGCATCGGAACGCGTATGCCATACGGCGGCACACTCGTCATCACACCCGCCTCCACATAATGCCCGCCCGCCGCGTCAATCAAAGCCGCGCATTCTTGCTTCGTGCCCGGTGAGGCTGAATTCAAATCGAGGAAAACTGTGCCGGCTTCAATATGCTTGGCCGCTTCTTGCGCCACGCTCAATGTGTTCGATGCCGTCACCGCTGAGATGATGAAACTACTCGCCTCGCAAAGCGTTTGCATGCTCGCACAAGCGTTTACGCCCGCTTGCGCGGCATGCGCCAACTCCACGCCGCAGCTGGCCTCATGCGTGAATTTCACATCCCATGCGGCCATGTGCGCCACACCGCTTTTCGCCTTCAAGCCCGAGGCAAAAATCTTGCCCACTTCGCCATAGCCGATGATGCCGATTTTGCTGAAATTCATAACTTCCGCTCCGTTTATGCTTTTACCAAATACCGTTCGTGCTGAGCTTGTCGAAGCACTCGCAGACCCTTCGACAAGCTCAGGGCGAACGGATTTGATTATTGCTTTTCTATCTTCGCGCGAGCGATCACATCGCTCCAGCGCCGCGTCTCGCTCGCTAGCAATGCACTCAATGCCTCCGGCGTGCTCGCCTGCGCATCCACATTTAAATCAGCCAGCTTTGCTTTGAGATCGGGCGAATTGAGTGCATCTGCAACGGCCTTGTTCAAACGCGCAATCACATCACGCGGCGTTTTGGCGGGCGCGGCCAATGCATTCCAGCTCGAAGCTGTTGCGCCCGAAATGCCCGCCTGAGCCAGCGTCGGCACATCAGGCAAGCGCGCCGCACGCTTCTCACCCATCACTGCCAGCGCGCGCACCGCCTTCGCATTGATCTGCCCAATGAGGGGCCCGAGGATCTCCACAGCCGCATCCACCGTGCCGCCGCGCAGTGCGGTGATCACATCGGGCGTGCTGCGAAACGGGATCACTTGCCAATCTAAATTACCCGCAGACTCGATCAGCCGCGCCGCCAAATTCTGCGTCGATCCCACGTTGATCGTGCCCACATTGAGCTTGCCCGGATTGGCTCGCGCAAAAGCAATCAGCTCTTGCATTGTCTTAAATTTCCCATCTTCAGCAGCGACGACAGCAATATCAAACGTACCCAGCGTAGAGATTGGCGCAAAGTCTCGCGCAGCATCAAACGGCAAGCTCTTAAACAGCCCCGAGCTCACCGCTGTGCCATTGCTCATGAGCAGCAAAGTGTGCCCATCAGCCTCAGCTTTGGCCACCAAATCCCCCGCCACAATCCCGCCCGCACTCGGCTTGTTATCCACAATCACGCTCTGGCTCAAACTCTCTGAGAGCTTTTGCGCCACGGCCCGAGCAGTCAAATCCGCCACGCCGCCCGCGCCGAAAGGTACGACGATTTTGATCGGTTTGCTGGGAAAGGTTTGCGCCCAAGCGCTGCTCGCGGGCGCAACTGCAAGGCAAAAAAGAAACTGTTGGCGGTTCATTGAAATCTCCGTGAGGTGAACAGATTTTCCGCGATTTACGACTATCGCAACACCACAGTCGTCATATCAACTGTTTTGATTAATTCAAAAGTATTCATTTCAAAATTAGTGCTACACATATCAATACAACTTACATAGAATGAATTAAACGTATCAAAACAAATGAGAAAAAAATGTCAATATATGCACAAAGCAGTCATCCGCCCGACTCGGATTTGATCGCTGGAATCAACGCCAAAGAGCCAGACAGCTTGGAGCTTTTATACCGGCGATATGCGCAAACCATTTACGCTTTTGCATACAGGCGCACGAGCGATGTCGCCATCGCACAGGAAACAGTCAACGATACTTTCCTCTCGCTGTGGAACGGCAAAACAAGCTTCGCTGGCCAATCTAGTTTCAAAACATGGCTGCTCAGTATCGCTAAGCACAAGATGCTGGATATCTTGCGCAGCCGAGGCAAAGCCTGGGAGCGTGAAGAAGAGCTCACGCCAGAGGAAGAAAATCAAGCTGCAACCAGCGATGCTGGAGGCTACGAACTGTTGCTGGCCAAGCAGCAAGGCGAGCATTTGCAGGTCTGCATGGACAAACTCTCTGAGGCGCAAATGGCTTGCGTACATTTGCATTTTGTAGAAGGCCAGACGCTCGCGCAGATCGCAGAGGTCTTAGAAATCCCCGCCAACACTGCCGCCACGCGCGTGCATCATGCGCGGCGCAAATTGCGCGATTGCATGGAAAGCGCCTTTGGAAAGGGGCAAGTGCTATGAATCAAGCTGACTACACACGAGCTGTGGATTTAATTCCTGGCCATTTGAAGAATTCGCTTTCCGAGGCCGACTCAGCTTGGATGAAAGGATTTCTCGCTCAATTGCAAAACAACGATTCCGCGCAGGCCGAAGCCTTTGCTGAAGAAATGCAATGGGTCGAGAAGACACAAAAGCAAATGGAACAAGCTCTTCCCCACATGAATGTAGAAGCCGGTT
>JAYSRZ010000164.1:0-1871 GCA_043720775.1 Variovorax sp.
CCCGTCCGGCTTCATTGAATGAAAAATCATCTTGATCGCCGTGAAAATCTGCCCCAGTTGGTCATGCACCTCACGTGAGATTCGGCGATGCTCGGCCTCGATGCTGTTTTCCAGCTTGATGGAAAACTTTCGTATCTGGCGGCTCGCAGCAGCCAGTGCTTCGGTTCGTTCTGCTACGCGCTGCTCCAGCATAGCCGCATTACTTCGCAATTGTTCTTCAAGTTGCTCACGCCTGCGCCACTCCAGGATGAACAGGGTGACGCTGGCCATGATCATCAAGCCCGACACGATGGAACTGAACCAAGCCCGCTGGGTTGAACTTTCGCGCAAAGCCCGCATTTGTTTTTCCACCTCAGCAGTCTGCCGGTTTTGCGCCGTAGTCAATAGGCTTACGTAGGCCCGAA
Organism: Variovorax sp.; assembly: GCA_043720775.1. Classification (GTDB taxonomy): domain Bacteria; phylum Pseudomonadota; class Gammaproteobacteria; order Burkholderiales; family Burkholderiaceae_C; genus JANMDU01. The sequence continues at coordinate 405 of JAYSRZ010000164.1, forward strand.
TCTGATCCATGGTCTGCTTGCCAGCGTCAAACAGCTCTGCCTGCTTCAGCACATCCTCTCCGCGCTGCTGCCGCTCCACTACAAGGGCCTGTGCCTGCGCTTTTCGTGCGCTGACTGTGCCCTCGAACTTGACCCAGTCAAATGTCTCATTGGGCATCCGTTGGATGCTCTGAACCAATGCATCATAGGCTGCAGGTAGCTCTACCAGTGCGGTGCGATAAGGCTCAAGATACTCATTGCGTCCGGTGATGACGAAGCCGCGCTGCCCGGTCTCAAGATCTTTCATCAGTGACATAAAGTGCTCTAGATGCAGCCGCCCCGTCAATGCCGCCTTGCGTTTGTCTGCCATCTCGTTCAGAGCATTCAAGGTGGACTGCGAAAAAGCTGCCGCTACCACCGTAAGCAGCGCTGAAATCACGAGTGCAGCGACCGCCAACAAGAATTTTGTCGTTTTCTTGGGCGCACCTACCTCATCGGGCACGGTCAATGCGCGGGTTGCGTCGTAGGGCGTTTGCGGTACATCCATGCTTGATCATATCCAGAGTGTCTACGCTCAAGGCTGCGATACTTGGCTTCACGTGATTTTAAGAACAATCCGGAGCGCCTTGCATTGACCACCCACACCTTCCCGCACACGTTTTTGTGGCACGACTACGAAACTTTCGGAGCCAATGTGCGACGAGATCGGCCTGCGCAGTTTGCGGCGATTCGCACCGATGCGGATCTGAATGAAATTGGTACGCCGATCATGATCTATTGCCAGCCCGGCCATGATTTTTTGCCGGAACCACAGGCGGTTTTGATCACCGGCATCACCCCGCAAATCTGCCAGGAAAAAGGTCTGCCAGAGTATCAATTTGCCGCACAGATCGAAAAGGCTTTCAGCCAGAGCGGCACCATTGGCGTGGGCTACAACACGATTCGGTTTGACGATGAAATCACGCGCTTCATGTTTTGGCGCAACTTGATCGACCCGTATGCACGCGAATGGCAAAACAACTGCGGACGCTGGGATTTACTCGACGTGGTGCGCACGGCTTACGCGCTGCGGCCCGACGGCATTCAGTGGCCTACCAACGCTGAAGGCAAAGCGAGTTTCAAGTTAACGGATTTGACAGCGGCCAATGGCCTCGCGCATGAGGCCGCGCACGATGCCTTGAGCGACGTGCGCGCCACCATTGCGTTGGCGCGGCTGATTCGCGACAAGTGGCCGCGTCTGTTTGATTTCTGCTTGAAGCTGCACAAGAAAGACGCAGTCGCCATGGAGCTGGGCCTGCCCACTGATCCGCAACACGCCAAGCCGTTTTTGCACATCTCGGGCATGTTCCCCGCCGAGCGCGGCTGCCTGGCGGTGATGTGGCCGCTGGCGATGCACCCCAGCAACAAGAACGAGCTGATTGCCTGGGACTTGGCGCATGACCCGGCCGAGCTTGCGACGCTCAACGTTGACGAGATTCGCCTGCGCAT
>JAYSRZ010000165.1:0-1868 GCA_043720775.1 Variovorax sp.
AAACTTGCCCGCAGTAGGCGTGAGCGCACGCACGATGTCTTGCGCGACAGATGGTTTTTCAGCAATGATCAGAGTCTTCATATAATCCAGTTCTCGCACATGTGCGTGCGCACGCCTACGAGCGCACACGCACACGCGCACACGCACAATTCCAAGATAACAAATTTTTGCGCACTTTGCCAAAATACTTTTTTCATGCCTGCAAAAAAATCCGCCGCCTCATCTTTGGCCTATACAAATCCGCCGCAAATCACTGAGAAGTTAATTGAGGTACGCGCCTCTGGCATTCATGGCAACGGCATGTATGCACTGCGCGATATTCCGCAGGGCCAATACCTGATCGAATACCAAGGCCGCATCATTAATTGGAAAGAAGCGCTGCGCCGCCATCCGCATGATCCGAGCCAGCCCAATCATACGTTTTACTTTTCTTTGGAAGATGGCCGCTGTATTGATGGCAACGACAGCGGCAACGATGCCCGTTGGATCAACCACGCTTGCAAGCCCAATTGCGAAGCCGATGAGGATGAATCGAATCAGCGCGTTTGGATCAAAGCGCTGCGCGACATTAAACAAGGCGAAGAGCTGTTTTATGACTACGGCTTGGTGATCGACGAGCCTTATACGAAGAAGCTCAAAGCGGAATACTTGTGCTTGTGCGGCAGCAAGAAATGCCGGGGCACGATGCTGGCGAAGAAATAAGCATGAGCATGGTTTGGCCTGCGGAAAATATTTGGCAGCAGACCATGGCGCTCGGCTTGCCATCTCTGGCGAGCTTTAGCGTAGAAATTCTTCCTGAGATCGATTCCACTAATTCAGAGCTCATGCGCCGCGCACGCGCTGACCGCACTGAGCCGACGTTGCTAATTGCTGAGCAGCAAACCGCCGGGCGCGGGCGCATGGGACGGGCTTGGCAATCGCATGCCGGCGATTCGCTCACGTTTTCTTTTGGCCTCAATCTCTCGCCCGCGAGCTGGGAAGGCCTGAGCCTTGCAGTCGGCGTGAGTGTGGCGCAGAGCCTCAGCGCCGCGAGCGACGAACAAATCCAGCTCAAGTGGCCGAACGATCTATGGTGGCAAGGCCGCAAGTTGGGCGGCATTTTGATTGAAACAGCCTCCGCGCCGCAGGCCAAAGCGCAAGAGCGTTTTGCCGTGATCGGCATCGGCATCAACATCAAGCCACGCGCTTTTGACGAAAATTTGACAACCCAGAGTGCTTGGCTGCAAGAAATCAGCCCCGCCAGCAGCCCGCAAACGGCCTTAGAACGGCTTTTTGCGCCCCTGCTTGGGGATTTGCTGGAATTTGAACGCGCGGGCTTTGCGGCCTTCTCCAGCCGTTTTGCGGCAAGAGATGGGCTGTTTGGCCATGAAGTGAGCTTGAGCGACGGTCAGGCAGGCCGGGCACAGGGCGTGGATGGCAGCGGGGCTTTGTTGGTGCATACTTCGCTTGGAATGCAGCGCGTGGCGAGCCAAGAGGTCAGCGTTCGCCCCCAAACATCTGTGGATCACCGTCCTTGAATACATTTTTAAAAGCCAAAGCCAAAGCCAAAGCCAAAGCCTACAGCCCATGCTGAGATTCTTCGTTTTACTGCTGCTACTTGCCAATGGCGCTTATTTCGCTTGGGCTCAGGGCCATCTGGCTGGCTTCGGGTTCGCACCACCTCAGCAATCCGAGCCGCAGCGCCTGCAAGCCCAGATCAAGCCAGATGCCATTCGCCTGCTCAACGTGCAGGAAGCCAAACGCGTGGAAGCCTTGGCCTCTGCGCCCCTGCCAAAAGCCGCCGAATGCCTGCAAAGCGGCTTGCTAGATGCCGCCCAGGTCAACGCCGTGCGCAGCGCAGCCAGCGGCCTGCCCGCAAGCGCTTGGAG
>JAYSRZ010000166.1:0-5178 GCA_043720775.1 Variovorax sp.
GGGCTGCTATCGGCGGCAGCGTAACGAGGTGCGGCCACAGCCATAGGTGCTGCTGCCGGAGCGGGCGCTGGGGCTGGCCTTGCAGCACGTGGCGCGGGCGCAGGAGCTGCGGCAGGCGCTGCAAACAGATTCGCCTTCGCCGCTTCAAACGCAGGTGCTTGGCTGAAAACCTGAGCTTGTATAGCGCCCGTATCCGCACGCGGCACAATGCGCCCCGGCATTTCAATCGGCACGCTAGGCCGCTCGCTCCACACGCTCTCATACAAATTTTGCTGAAAAGCCACAGGCTTGCCCGTGGTCAGCGTGAGCTCCACGCCGCGCCAATCTTGCCCGCTCATGTTCTCGATCACCGCCCAGCCTTGCAAATTGCTTTTACTGCTCGCGGGCGCATCGGCGGCAGGTACAGTGAGACGATAAGCCGTTTTCCAAATCGGCACACTGGTGACAAAGCCCACGCGCACCGTGCGCGCCACGCTGCCGCGCGTGATGATCTCTACCGTGCGACCATCTTTGGCGCGGTTGTCATGCATGGCCATCAGTGCTGAGGCGATTTGCTCACGCAGCGCAGCATCTTGAAATTGAATATTCTTCGCGTCTTCAATCACGAATGACTTAAGACCAAAAACCGTGAGCAAGCTCGCGCGGTGGCGCTGTATTTCGCTGCCCTTGTCTGAGCGCTGCGTAAACGCCTCCACCGCCATGATAAGCCCTTCCAGCGCGCCCCCAAGCGACTCCACGCGCAGCGCAGCCCCGCTCAGCGCTCGCAGCAATTCCGGCATGCTCGATAGTGCCGCAGCATCAAAGGGCAATTGCCGCAGCATCTCGCCCAGTGGCTCGCGGCCGGGCAAGCTCACTCCCGCAATCTGCCCCTTGCCGTCATACACCACCAAGCTCTTGAGCACATCATTGACTTGGGCTAGCTTCACAGGCAGCCGCAGCACCCCATCGCGCTCCACCTGCGCCTCGTATTCAAAATAGCCCACACCGGACGACGATAAAGTCACGCGCTTGAGGTTTAAAGCGGGGGAAGTGTTAGCCAAAGCTGGCAGTGTGGCCAAAGCCAGTGCGCACATCACAAACGTGCGCTTCGTTGTTTTTGAAAGCATGGTTTTCTCCGTTAAACAAGGGTTCAAGCTTGTTTAACGGAGTCCCGTAGCAAACGGGGTTAAGGCGCTTTAATAATTTTTGTAGGCCGCAGGATCAAGCTCGCGCGTCTTGGCCTCAATCCAGTTTTCCACTTCGCGCATCATCTCTTCTGGCTGCCGTCCGATGCTGCTGATCTGCGGCCCAATCACCACATCAATCACGCCCGGCGTTTTCACAAAAGCTTTGCGTGGCCAATGCTGGGCGCAGTTCACCGCGATCGGCACGACGGGCCGTCCCGTCTCGCAAGCCAGCCGCGTGCCGCCTGTTTTATACGTGCCCTTTTGCCCGCGAGGGATGCGCGTGCCTTCGGGAAACATGATCACCCACACGCCGTTATTCATCACCCGCTTGCCTTGCGCCACCACTTTATTAAAAGCCTCAGAGCGCTTGCTGCGGTCGATATGAATCATGTCCATCCGAGCCATCGCCCAGCCGAAAAACGGCACGTACAGCAACTCGCGCTTAAACACATAGGCCAGCGGATGCGGCATGATGCAAGGCAGTAAAAACGTCTCCATCGTGGATTGATGCTTACACAGCAAAATCGCGCCATCCTTGTCGCCCTGCGGCAAATTCTCCAAGCCCGTCACGCGCCAGCTCACCCCGCAAATCACTTTGAGCCCCCACATCGCACATTTGAGCCAGCCCGCGCAGAGCCAATACACACGCGTCGAATCCAGGAAGAGCGATGCAACCAAAACGCAAATCGCCCAAGGCATCACCGTAGTCATCATCCACAGCATATGGATCGCGGAGCGAATGAATGCGAGTGCGTAAGCCATCAGAGTTATGCAGCCAGCTTAGAGAGATCTGCCACTCGGTTCATGGCTTGGTGCAGTGTGGCGAGCAGGCCGAGGCGGTTGGCGCGGATCGCGGGGTCATCGTGGTTGACCATGACTTTATCGAAGAAGGCATCCACGGGCTCTTTCAATGCTGCAAGTGCTTTTAAATTTTCTTCAAATTGGCCGTTAGCCCATGCTGCATCTGCGCGAAGCGCTACTGATTTAAGAGCATCGGCTAAACCCTGCTCTTCGCCGGGCTGCAGTAATGCTGGGTTAACTTTTGCCTCGACAGCGCCTTCAACTTTTTTCAGGATGTTGCCGACGCGCTTGTTCGCAGCAGCGAGCGCGGGCGCTTCGGGTAGTTGTGCGAAGGCGCGGACGGCAGCAAGACGCTGCGCGACCTCGGCGAGCTTTTGTGGCCGCAAGCTAATCACCGCATCGACTTCTTGGGCGCTATAGCCTTGCTCGCGCAGGCTTCCCGCAAAGCGGTCGTAGATAAATGTTTCTACTGTGTCCAGATCAATAGAGATCATTCGCTGCACGCCATATGTGCCTTGCGTATTCACAAATTCCTGTGGGAATGCGTCTCGTGCTTGCTCAAGAACAGACCTCACTGAACACGACAAATTTTTCTCTACCAGCATTCGAATCACACCCAAAGCGTGTCGCCGCAGCGCGAACGGATCTTTGTCGCCCGTAGGCAAATTCCCGATGCCAAACATGCCGACCAGTGTTTCCAGTTTGTCAGCAAGAGCCACAACGATGCCAACTTGATTTCTTGCCAAAGCATCGCCCGCAAAGCGCGGCTTGTAATGGTCTTCCACTGCAAAGGCCACATCCTGAGTCTCTTTGTCGTTCAGCGCGTAGTAACCACCCATGATGCCTTGTAGTTCAGGGAATTCGCCCACCATATCGGTGAGCAAATCTGCTTTAGCGAGCAGAGCGGCGCGGTCTGCTTGGCGCGCGAGCAGATCACCGCCAAGCTGCTGGCCGATGCTGCGAGCAATCGCTCTCACGCGCTCCACGCGCTCACCCTGCGAGCCCAGCTTGTTGTGATACACCACTTTGGCGAGCTGCGGAATGCGCGATTCCAGCGTTTTCTTACGGTCTTGATCGAAGAAAAATTTTGCATCGGCCAAGCGCGGGCGCACCACGCGCTCATTGCCGCCGATCACCAGTGCTGCATCATCGGGCGTGATATTGCTCACCACGAGGAATTTATTCGTGAGCTTGCCTTGCGCATCAATCAATGGAAAATACTTTTGATTCGCCTTCATCGTGAGAATCAAACACTCTTGCGGTACGTCGAGAAATTGCTTTTCAAACTCGCAGATCAATACGTTTGGGCGCTCGACCAGAGCCGTAACTTCGTCAAGCAATGCGTCATCGTCGATAGGTCGGAGCGCTCCGTGCGACTCGTTTCCTGTACCACCACCGACCTTCGCAGCCGCCGAAGCAAGCTGCTTGGCAATCTCGGCTTTGCGCGCTTCAAAGCTCGCGATCACAGAACCATCGCGTTCCAAAGTGTCGGCATAAGCATCCGCATGTGCAATCACAACGGGCGATTTAGGCGCTTCAAAGCGATGCCCCAGCGTGGTGTTGCTACTCTTCAAACCCAACGCGGCCACGGGCACTATCGTCTCGCCATGCAAAGCCAGCAGCCCGTGCGCTGGCCGCACAAAGCTCACTGAGCTCCAGCCAGGCATCTCGCAGCCCGATTCAAGCTGATAGCTCATCACCTTCGGAATCGGCAGCTTTGCAATCGCCTCACTGAGCGCCTTTTGCAAGCCTTCAGCCAGAGTTGCGCCCTTGGCTGTGCTCTCGTAAAACAGCGCTTCCGCTTTGCCATCCATCACGCGCTTCAAGCCAGCCACAGCACTCGCATCAGCACCAAGCGCCTGGAGTTTTTTCAGCAATGCAGGCGTCGCAGCACCAGCAGCATCCAAGCCCACCGCAACCGGCATCAGTTTCTGCGAGATTGCCTTATCCGCAGCTTGCGCGCTCACATAGCTCACATGCGCCGCCAAACGGCGCGGTGAAGCAAAGCTCGTGAGCTTCGATTCGAAGGTAGCCAAACCTTGCGATTTGAGCTGATCAAACAACACGGATGCAAACGCATCACCCAGCTTTTTCAAAGCCTTTGGCGGCAACTCTTCTACAAATAACTCAACGAGTAAATTCTTCGATGTCATAACTTAATTCAAATTTGTGGCCGCATCATGCAGCACGGTAGTGCAAAACAGTAGGGAAGGGATCGTAGAAATGGTGCAGAAGCAAGCGCCATTCTTGGTATTGCGCAGATTGGCGGAAGCCAACGGTGTGGTCTTCCAATTTTTCCCAGTGCACGAGCAGAAGGTATTGATGATCATCTTCAATGCAGCGCTGCAGTTCATGGCTGATGTAGCCCTTCATCGAAGCAATGATGCGTTCGGCTTGCGCGAATGCCGCCTCAAACGCAGCACTCGTGCCGGGTTTGATTTGCAGTTGCGCCATCTCCAAGATCATCACGCGGCTTTCTTTTCCATCTGCGCCACCCATTCGCGCGGCGCCATCGGGAAGCCAAGGCGCTCGCGCGAATCGTAATAGCTTTGCGCCACGCTTCTTGCCAAGTTACGAATCCTGCCCATGTAGGCGGCACGCTCGGTCACGCTGATGGAGCCGCGTGCATCCAGCAAATTAAAACTATGGGCGGCTTTCAAAACTTGCTCATAAGCAGGCAACGCAAGTTGCTGCTCGATCAGATACTTGGCTTGCTTTTCATGCGCTGTGAACGCAGTGAAGAGGAAGTCTGCGTCTGAGTGTTCAAAGTTATACGCGCTCTGCTCTTTCTCGTTTTGCAGATAGACATCGCCATAGGTCAATGCTTTACCGTCGGCATGTCGTGTCCAAACAATGTCTTTGAAGTTCTCCACGCCTTGGATGTACATCGTCAAGCGCTCAAGACCATAGGTGATCTCGCCTGTGACGGGCTTGCAATCAATGCCACCGACCTGCTGGAAATAAGTGAACTGAGTGACTTCCATACCGTTAAGCCACACCTCCCAACCTAAACCCCAAGCGCCAAGCGTGGGGTTTTCCCAATCGTCTTCCACAAAGCGCACATCGTTTTTCTTCAAATCAAAGCCCAGAGCTTCGAGCGAGCCAAGGTAAAGCTCCAAAATGTTTGCAGGCGCGGGCTTGAGCACCACTTGGTATTGGTAGTACTGTTGATAGCGATTCGGATTCTCGCCATAGCGGCCATCCTTGGGGC
>JAYSRZ010000167.1:0-1853 GCA_043720775.1 Variovorax sp.
AGCCATAGCTTGGCCTTTAAGCGCATCAGAGGGTGCTGTGCGAAACACCAGATCTTGGTCATCTAAGGATGTGATCAAGACAGATGCCGACGCTACGGATAACGTTACTACACCTGCGGGAATAGAGACAGAGCGAGCCTGTCGCAATGTTTCCCCAGAGCACACAGACCCAACTAAGGCAACGACACCCATATTCTCTATGAAATTTCTAACAGCATCTGTCGCTTTACCCGGATCACAAGCGGTATCAACAAATTCGAGCTTGTATGTTCTACCCAGCACCCCGCCTTGCTGGTTAACTTGGTTCATCGCCATCTCTGCAGCTTGGCGCATGCCTTTCGCAAACTCACTAACTGGGCCGCTCATAGCAAACGGCGCCCCCACAACGATATCTGCTTGAGCGCCCGCCCCACCGAACAATAATGTTGCTACTAGAAAATGGCTGGTTATTTTTTTCATTTGTTTGTATGGCTTACAAATTTAAATTATCTTTAAATTCACTTATTTGGCCAGTCGATGTGCAGTTGCATGATTTCACAGTTTAGTACAAACGTTAACACAGTCTAAACATACGACGGATACGAAATTCAACCACATAAGCAAAAGTATGGCGTGGATTTAGCGTGCAAAAGCACCACTGATTGCGCACGTTGCGCACGTTTGAGCCAATGCAGTTGCTCCATAGCAGACCATCGAGCGAAAAATCGGCGTTCGGTCTGGCGCGAGCGCAGGTCTCGCCCTAGTGCGTCTGCATCGCTGTTTCTCTCGCTCACCAATTGACGCGCTGGTCGATCTCAAGGTTCGGTGCCGGTTGCCCCGCCAGCTCCCAGTCTGGTTCGTTTTGGCTGCCCTCGCCCGCCTGCGCATCACACTCCGCCCACAACGGCGGTCCACGTGCTGGCGCGATCTTTGGCGGCGCAGAATCTGCCCCGAGGTGATCGAGCATTTGCCGGTTATCGGCACTGCGCGTGATGAACGCAATCATGCGCATCTGGCCGCCACACAGGGGGCACCGCAGCGGGAACACCTCGTAGATTCTGGCGATCAAAAGGGCCTACAGGTAGTGCGCCTGTGAGCGCTTGGGCGGCGCAGATTCGGGCGTGGTGGATGGTACTTTGCCCAGCGGTGCTGCCCCAAGTGCGTCCACGCCCGTGATGGCTGGCTCGGCTTGATCGGTAGTCGGTTGCGCCGCCGCTGGTAGAGCCAGAGCCACCGCCGCCGCCTTGAGCGGCGAGTTAGGGATACGCTGAACAAGTAGTGCGATTTTCAGCGCAGTTTTTCATGATTTCGCCTGATGAAATTTCAGGTGGATTTATCCGAAATTGGATCGGTTTTTGCATGTTCGTAATCCTTGCTTCGGGCTTTGGCTGCGCTTTGGGCGCACCTGTCCCACTAACGGCTTACCCCATTTGTCGATATTGACCAAAGCCAGCATCGCAAACACCCGGTTGGCGTTCTTGGCCAGACCGCGATAGCGCACCTTGGCAAAGCCTCACAGGCGCTTGAGCTGTAAAAACGCATGCTCGACCTTGGCGCGGTTCTGGCTCTTGGTGGTGTTGACCTCTTTGTCCCGCTCACTCAAAGGTTTGTTTCTGTAGGCGCGTTTGTTCGTGAAGTCTTTGGCGTTGGGGGCAACTGCCTTGATCACCTGTTTTTGCCCCGCATAGGCGCTGTCGCCATACAAGCGCGTCTCCTGCCCGTGCAGCAGGTGAGCCAGTTGCAGGAGCATGAGGGTCAAGTCTCCCATTTCCCAGCACTGCGCAAATTGCTACAAATAACATAGCTTCTCACGCACTACGTCATTGAGCTGCAGCCCGATTCACCGTCTGGTTTCAAACAAAAAGCCCGTCCCC
>JAYSRZ010000168.1:0-5151 GCA_043720775.1 Variovorax sp.
ATGGCTGGCAAGATTTGCATTGTGGAAGTTGAGAAAATCGTCGAGACAGGCGAGCTCGCGCCCGACGATATTCACTTGCCCGGCATCTATGTGCATCGCATTGTGCTCAATGCAACCCCCGAAAAGCGCATCGAAAAGCGCACGATCACAGAAACACGAGGAGTTTAATCATGCCTTGGACACAAGACCAAATGGCCGCACGCGCCGCCCGCGAACTCGAAGACGGTTTCTACGTCAACCTCGGCATCGGCATCCCCACGCTAGTTGCCAACCATGTGCCCGCTGATAAAGAAGTCTGGCTGCAATCTGAGAACGGCATGCTCGGCATCGGCCCGTTTCCAACGGAAGACAACGTGGATGCAGACCTGATCAACGCCGGTAAACAAACCGTCACCACGATCAAAGGAAGCAGCATCTTCGGCAGCATTGAGAGCTTCGCCATGATTCGCGGTGGAAAAATAAATCTGTCAATCCTCGGTGCGATGCAAGTGAGCGAAAAAGGCGATCTCGCCAACTGGATGATCCCCGGAAAAATGGTCAAAGGCATGGGCGGCGCGATGGATTTGGTCGCAGGCGTCAAGCGCGTGATCGTGCTCATGGAGCACGTCGCGAAAAAGAAAGACGGCACAGAAGATATGAAAATCTTGCCCGCCTGTACCCTACCCCTCACCGGCGTGGGTGTGGTCGATCGCATCATCACCGATCTGGGTGTGTTTGATGTCGTGCCCGAAGGCTTGAAGATTGTGGAGCTGGCAGATGGCGTGACGAAAGATTTTGTGCAGAGCAAGACGGGTGTGAATCTACATTGAGTACCAAGCTCAGCAACAAAAAAGGCCTGCTTTCACGCAGGCCTTTTTCATGCAAACTTGTTCTCGTTTACTGTGGCACCAAGCCCGCCGCCTTGACCAACTCCGCGTGAATCTTGATGTCTCGCGCGATCAAGCGTTGCAGATCTTCTGGCCCGGCAGGCGCTACGTCCATGCCGATTTCGGCGAGTTTGGCTCGGGTTTCTGGATCGAATGCGGCAGTCACGGCGCGGTTGATCTGGTCAATGATGGGCTTGGGTGTTTTGGCGGGGGCGAGCAAGGCGATCCAAGTGGGGAGCACGAGATCGGCTATACCGCTTTCAACCATAGTGGGTACTTGCGGGAAGATGGATGACCGCGCTGCCGTCATCACGCCGAGTGGATGCAAAGTGCCTGCCTTGACATGCTGCACGGCCTCGGGCATCACCGCAAAAATGGCATCTACCGTGCCAGCAATCGTGTCATTGATAGCCAGCGCGCCGCCGCGATAGGGCACATGCAAAAGCTTGGTTTGTGCGCGGGTTTCAAACATCAAGCCAGCTAGATGCTGCGGGCTGCCGTCGCCGGAGGATGCATACGTAACTTTGCCGGGATTGGCTTTGGCCGCAGCCAAAAATGCCGCCATCGTGGGGTATTTTTGCTTGTCTTTGACGACCAAGATCATGGCCTGATTGACCAATCGCGTCACAGGCGCGAAGTCGGCCTCCGGGTCATAAGCCAAAGTTTTGAAGATGCTTTTGTTGGTGGTTAAAAACGATGCGGGGGACACGGTGAGCGTGTAACCGTCGGCTGGCGCTTTGGCCACGATGGGCATGCCGATCTGGCCGGAGCCGCCTGCGCGGTTGTCCACCAAGAAAGGCTGCCCTAAATTGGTGCTCAACTTTTGCGCTAAGGTGCGCGCGATCATATCGACGCCGCCTCCCGCAGGCAGAGCGACGATCAACTTGACAGGTTGATCGGGATATTTGGCTTGCGCCGCAGCTTTGCCAGCAAGCGAGAGGGCGCTGAGCGCGCCGGTGTAGATCAAAGAAGTGCGGCGTGTGAGCATGTGTGTCTCTCGTGAAGTTGATGAACAGACAATGAATATGCATAATGCATGCCTTACTGTATACACTTTTGTGATGCGCGCCTACATGGGGCAATCACCGAGCGCTAAGACTCAACTGCTTGCGATCACATCCACTAATCGCTGCGCGCAGCTTTTTGCCAGCGCTGCGTCTTGCGCCTCCACCATCACGCGTACCACAGGTTCTGTGCCGCTGGCTCGGATCAAGACGCGGCCTGTGTTACCGAGTTGCTTTTCAATCTCTGCTTGAGTAGGAGCTAACTTGGCATTGGTTTTCCAGTCTTGGCCGGGCTTCAGGCGCACGTTGAGGAGCACTTGCGGGAAGAGCTTTACATCGCCGAGCAAATCAGCGAGTGATTTGCCGCTGCGCTGCACAGCTTGCAGCACTTGCAGGGCAGAGATGATGCCGTCTCCCGTGGTGTGTTTATCGAGTGCCAGCAAGTGGCCTGAGCCTTCGCCACCGAGCAACCAGCCATTTTTTTCTAATTCTTCGAGCACGTAGCGGTCGCCAACCTTGGCGCGTACAAATTGCACGCCTTTTGCTTTGAGGGCCACTTCCACGGCCATATTGGTCATAAGTGTGCCCACAGCGCCGGGCACTTTCTCTCCGCGCTGCAAACGCTCATTGACCATGAGATACAGCACCTCATCGCCGTTGAATAAGCGACCATCAGAGGAGGCGATTTGCAAGCGATCTGCATCGCCATCGAGGGCGATGCCGTAGTGCGCTCGATAGGTTCTGACAGCGGCGATCAAGGCATCGGGATGTGTTGCGCCTACGCCGTCGTTGATGTTGATGCCGTTGGGCTCACACCCGATCGCGATGACTTCTGCGCCCAATTCGTGAAAGACTTTGGGCGCGATTTTGTAGGCCGCGCCGTGAGCGCCATCGATGACGATTTTGAGGCCCTTGAGCGTGAGGTCGTTTGCAAACGTGCTTTTCGCAAATTCGATGTAGCGGCCAGCGGCATCGTCTAAGCGGCTGGATTTACCCAAATTGGCGCTGCTCTCCCAAACCGGATCGTCTTTTAAAGCAGCCTCGACTTCTAGCTCCCAAGCGTCAGGCAATTTCGCGCCTTGAGCGCTGAAAAACTTGATGCCGTTATCGGCAAACGGGTTGTGGCTTGCTGAGATCACCACACCAAGATTGGCTCGGAGCGCGCGCGTGAGATAGGCCACGCCGGGTGTAGGCAAAGGGCCGAGTAACACCACATCGACGCCGGCAGAATTGAAGCCTGATTCGAGCGCTGATTCAAGCATGTAGCCGGAGATGCGTGTGTCTTTGCCGATCAAAACTGTCGGACGAGCCTCTGTGCGTCGGAGCACACGACCCACAGCATGCGCTAGCTTGAGGATGAAATCAGGCGTGATGGGCGCTTGCCCCACAGTGCCGCGCATGCCGTCAGTGCCGAAATATTGTCTGCTCATGATGAAGAATTTTTCTGCGTTTATCTTAAGAAGATTTTAAAGCAAAAGTGTTACTTCGCCGGCATAGAAACTGCGCAGAGCGCTATGAAAAACGTAGTGAGCTATGCTGGCTCGGCTACCAAGCCGGCAGCTCGTTGCACCTCAATGCGGATCTCCTCAGTTAGCTGCGCTTTGAGTTCCATAAACACTGGCGTCGTCTTAACCGAATAGTGACGCGGATGTGCAATAGCTACTGCCAAATCGCATTTGATGCGTCCTGGCCGCGCGCTCATCACCACCACGCGGTTGCCCATGAAGATGGCTTCGTCAATATCATGAGTGACAAAAAGCACCGTCTTGCGCTCTGCTTCCCAAATGCCTTGCAAGAGCTCTTGCATCAGCTCGCGGGTTTGGTGGTCGAGTGCTCCGAAGGGCTCATCCATTAGCAAGATGCGCGGGTTGTTGGCCAGCGCTCTGGCCAAAGCAGTGCGCTGCTGCATACCGCCGGAGAGCTGCTTTGGGAAATGGTTTTCAAAACCCTTGAGCCCAACTTTGGCAATGAACGGGTGAGCAATCGCCAGTTGCTCTGGCAAAGCCATGCCTTTCTCGCGTAAACCGAAGCACACGTTTTCCAGCACTGTGAGCCAAGGAAACAGCGTGTAGCTTTGAAACACCATACCGCGATCTGCGCCGGGCGCGGTCACTGCTTTGCCGTCGAGTGTGATGCTGCCGCTGGTGGGCACGTCTAGCCCTGCCACCATGCGCAGCAATGTGCTCTTGCCGCAACCCGAGGGCCCAAGGATCGTGATGAAATCGTTTTCTTTGACGCTCAGATCTGTGGCTTGCAAAGCCAACGTGCTCTTGGCTGCGCCTGTACCCATGAAGGTTTTAGAGACAGCTTTAATTTCAAGAATGCTCATACCGAACTTTCACAGTCAAGCTTCATAGTTTGGCCCACGGAAACAGTTTGCGATTCAAGGCTTTGAAGGCTAAATCCGTCACCAAGCCAATCACGCCAATCACAATGATGCCAAAAATGATTTGATCGGTGGCCAGCAGTGCTTGGCTGTCTGTGATCATGTGGCCGATGCCGCTGGATGCGCCAATCAGCTCAGCGACGATCACATACGTCCATGCCCAGCCGAGCACCATCCGCAACGTTTCAAAAATCTCCGGCGCACTGCTGGGCACGAGCACACGCATGACGATGCCCTTGTCGGTTGCGCCAAGCGTGTAAGCCGCTTCTACTAAATCGCGCCGCGTGTTGCCCACGCTGACTGCCATCATCAGTACGAGCTGAAAAAACGAGCCGATAAAAATCACCGAGAGTTTTTGTGCCTCGCCAATGCCAGCCCACAAGATTAAAAGAGGTATGAATGCGGATGCGGGAAGGTAGCGCGCAAAGCTCACAAAGGGTTCAAAAAACGCTTCAATTGGTTTGTAAGCGCCCATCAATACGCCCAAAGGAATCGCCAAAACAGCGGCCAGAAAAAAGCCACCGAACACCCGCCAGACCGTCATACCAATGTCTTTGATAAAACCTTGATTGACGAGCAAATCGTAGCCCGATCGAACCATCGTCAGCGGATCGGCCAGAAACGTTTTGGAGACGATACCGCCAAAAGTGACGGCAGCCCACAATGCGAAAAACAGGATGAAGAAACTCACCCCCAGCGCAATGCGCAAACCGGGGGCGACTGGCTGCAACGGCTTCACTTGAGGAAGCGCGTATCGGCCAGCTTACTCATATCAGGCAGGCTTTTGATAATGCCAGCTTCCATCAGCAAGTCGGCAGCTTCTTTGCTGAATGCGGCATGCTCGCCCGCAAAGAATTTTTGGTTGGCTGCGCGATCTTGCCAGCGCAGATATTTC
>JAYSRZ010000169.1:0-1838 GCA_043720775.1 Variovorax sp.
TGAATCCCGACCTGCCCGATCTGGCCAATGGGAATACTTCTTTTACATCGATTTGGCAGGTCATCCGTCGCAGCCGCATGTGGCCAGCGCTTTGAAAGAACTGCAAAACTCTTGTGCTTTTTATAAGCTCTTGGGCAGCTACGCGGTTAGTGATTAATCAAAAATGAAACAACACCGTGTCACTGTTTAGCAAAGCAAAAAAGCCGCAATTCGAACAACTTGGCATCATTGGCTGCGGCTTGATGGGCGGCTCGTTTGCCTTGGCCATGAAGCGAGCGGGCTTGGTCAAACGCATTGTGGGCTATAGCAAATCACCCAGCACGACGGCCAAAGCGCTGCAGCTGGGCGTGATTGATGTGGAAGCAGCCTCTGCTTTGCAAGCGGTATCTGGCTCGGACATCGTGCTCATCGCCGTGCCCGTCGCTGCTGTTGAAGGTACGTTCAAAGCCATCAAGCACATGATCACCCCAGATATGCTGATTATGGATGTCGGATCAACCAAGTCGGATGTGGTGGAAGCTGCACAGCGTATTTTGGGCTCGTCGGCGATTGGCAGCTTCGTACCCGTGCACCCGATTGCGGGCAAAGAAGTTTCTGGCGTTGAAAACGCCGATGTCAACCTTTACAATGGCCGCCAAGTCATTTTCACCCCCATTGGCCGCACGTTAACGGCGCAACTTAGCCGTGCGCAGTCGATTTGGAATGCTTTGGGATGCCATGTACAGAGTATGTCGCCAGAAACACATGACGCTGCGTTTGCAGCTGTCAGTCACCTGCCGCATTTACTCGCGTTTGCCATGATGAACAGCATAGGCGCACAAAAGCATGCTGAGGATTTCTTGGCATTAGCAGGCACTGGTTTTCGTGATTTCACGCGTATTGCAGCGAGTGACCCAGAAATGTGGCACGATATTTTTATGGCAAACAGAGTGCAAATGACATTGCAAATTGATCAATTTAAGCAAACACTTGATCTACTGGCTTCGATGATCGCTCACAACGACAGTCGATCTCTCGAGGCCAGTCTGGCACTTGCAAGCACCGCACGTAGACAATGGCACTTGTCTGAAGAACTGCCTCCAAAGTAACAAAAACATCACGTATGTTCAGCACCCCTTTCTTAGACCTTCCCCCCCTCAGTCACGCCAGCGGCACCGTTGTTTTACCAGGCTCTAAAAGCATCTCAAACCGCGTTTTACTGCTCGCCGCCCTCTGCAAAGGCACCA
This sequence comes from Variovorax sp., assembly GCA_043720775.1. Classification (GTDB taxonomy): domain Bacteria; phylum Pseudomonadota; class Gammaproteobacteria; order Burkholderiales; family Burkholderiaceae_C; genus JANMDU01. The sequence goes on from JAYSRZ010000169.1 coordinate 1,227, forward strand.
CTTTGGTGCACGATCTGCTGGATTCTGATGACACGCAAGTGATGTTGACAGCGCTTGCGCAGCTCGGATGCAAGATCGTCAAGCGTGGTTGTACGGTTGAGATTACCAGCGCAGGTCACTCCGGCAGTACGTTAAACGGTACTTTAAGCGGTGCTTCAAACAGCAAGGCAAGCTTGCCCAGCGCCAAGCTTTATATGGGCAATGCCGGCACGGCCATACGGCCGCTGACGGCAGCTTTAGCGCTGCTCGCTAGCGGTTCAACTGAATTCGAGCTCAGCGGCGTGCCCCGCATGCACGAGCGCCCGATTGGCGACTTGGTCGATGGCTTGCGCCAGCTGGGCTGCCACATCGACTATTTGGGCCAAGATGGTTACCCGCCACTGCGCATCAAAGCCGCCAAGTCGTTTCAATTGAACGAGCCTATCAAGGTGCGCGGCGATGTTTCCAGCCAGTTTTTAACCGCCCTGCTGCTGGCTTTGCCGCTGGTAGCGACGCAAGACATCGTGATCGAAGTGCAAGGCGAGCTGATCTCCAAACCGTACATCGACATCACCTTGAATTTGCTTGCTCGCTTTGGCATCAAAGTGCAGCGTGATGGCTGGCAGAAATTTA
>JAYSRZ010000170.1:0-1838 GCA_043720775.1 Variovorax sp.
TTTCAATGCATGGGGCGGCAGCGAACGGATCAACGCGTACCTCGCTTGGGCGGGCGAGCAAGTGCAGCGAGATTTCGGCGTGAAGCTCGAACACATCAAGCTCACTGATACGGTAGAAGCCGTCAAGCGTGTGCGCACCGAGAAAGCCGCAGGCCGCAACACCGATGGCTCAATTGATCTCGTGTGGATCAACGGAGAAAACTTTCTCGCTATGAAACGCGAAGCGATGCTGTTTGGCCCGTGGGCAGAAAGCTTGCCCAGTTTTAAATTTGTCGATGTAGAAGGCAAACCGACCACGCGCATTGATTTTTCTGAGCCTGTGCAAGGCATGGAAGCGCCCTGGGGCATGGCGCAGCTCACGTTTTTTGCAGATCGCGCTAAGACGCCAAATCCCCCGCGCTCAACAAATGCATTGCTTGAATTTGCCAAAGCCAACTCAGGCCGCGTGACTTACCCGAAGCCGCCCAATTTTCACGGCACGACTTTCGTGAAACAAGCCTTGATGGATTTGAGCACTGATCGCGCTGCACTTTACAAGCCATTTGATGCCGCCGCATTTGCCAAAACCACCGAGCCGCTGTGGAAGCATTTGGATGCGCTGCATCCGCATTTGTGGCGCAACGGCAAACAATTCCCAGCGAATTCCGCCGCAGTGCGTCAGATGATGGCCGATGGTGAGCTCTCTCTTGCGTTGACCTTCAATCCTAACGAAGCAGCCAATGAAATCGCCGCTAGCCGGCTTGCACCCAGCGTAGCCAGCTATCAATTTGATACCGGTACGATTGGCAACACGCATTTCTTGGCGATTCCTTTTAACAGCAAGGTCAAAGAAGCAGCCCAAGTGGTTGCCAACTTTTTACTCTCGCCCGCTGCGCAAGCGCGCAAGGGAGATATCAAAGTGTGGGGTGACCCTACCGTGCTCTCGCCCGCAAAGATGAGCCCACAAGACGCTGCGCTTTTCAACGCAGGCCGAGCACCCGGCCAAGTGGAAAAATTCGCGCCAGTGATCCCGGAGCCACATGGCAGCTGGGTCGATCCGATCGAGAAAGAGTGGCTCAAGCGCTACGGCGCTTGAAGCGTTACAGCGTGCAAAGAATGGAACACGGAAGACACGGAAATTCCACAGAAGACACAGAAAAATTCCGTGGCTAACGCGTACTTTCGTGACTTCCATGTTCTTCAGAGCTTAGCGTGAAATATCCTCTGGTAGAGCGAATCACCAGCGCTTTGCTTGCAGCGCCGATTGCTCTTCTTTTGATAGCATCTTGCGCATACATCTTGCCGGCTATCGGCCAATTTGATGCATGGAATACCTTGTGGGAAGCGCCCGGCTTGTTGCGTGCTGTTGGCATGACGCTGTGGACGGGGCTCATCTCAACTTTCCTTGCTTGGTGGATCACAGCATGGCTTCTTTCGCAGGCTTTCGGCAAGCCGTGGTGGCAACGCATTGTGCGCAGCTTGCCCGCCATGCTGGCCACGCAGCATGCAGCGTTTGCCGTAGGGCTCGTGTTTTTGATCGCGCCCAGCGGCTGGATTCTTCGCGCTTTCTCACCTTGGCTCACAGGCTTAGAGCAGCCGCCGCAGATCGCCACATCGCAAGATGCTTATGGCCTCGGGCTGGTTGCCATGCTGGTTTTCAAAGAAGTGCCGTTTCTGCTCTGGGCAGCGGCCACGCAATTGCAGCGAGACGATACGGGTGCGCGCTGGCAGCGCGAAGCCTTCGCAGCGCAAACGTTGGGCTACAGCCGCACACGAGCCTTTTGGCAAGTGCTCTGGCCGCAACTCTCGCCGCGCCTGCTTTGGCCGCTTTTAGCCGTGTTGGCTTATGGCTTGACTGT
>JAYSRZ010000171.1:0-1835 GCA_043720775.1 Variovorax sp.
AGCTGGAAACGTGACCGAGTGGCCGAAGGTGCTCCCCTGCTAAGGGAGTATGGGGTGTTGAGCCTCATCAAGGGTTCGAATCCCTTCGTTTCCGCCAAAATGCAAAAGCCCGTTTGATTCGTCAAACGGGCTTTTTCTTTGGCTACTCCACGCATTGCGCTCCGGGTGAAGCGGCTGCGAGATTGAGGCATTTCCCCCGCTCTCATGGTGGGGGTACCACAAATCGATCGGTGGAAATGCCTCAATCTCGCGGCCTGTTTGCTGCTCTAAAAGCTTTTACGTGTGAAGAGTTTGGAGGCTTACCAGCGAAGATTCATCGCTTTCACTTCCTCACAAACCGCACCACCGTTTCAATCACCTGCTCTCGCCTTTTCGCGGCCACTGCTTTGGCTGTCATATCGATCTTGAAAATTGTGCCGAAGGTGTGGCGGTTGGAGACGTTGAAAAAGCTCAAGGCGCTGATGGTGGCGTGGATGTCGATGGGGGTGAGGCCAGTGCGGAAGATGCCCTGAGTAACGCCGCGTTCGTATAAATTCTTGATGGCACTCAATGCAGGCACGTTCATGCCTTGGATGCTTTTACTTTGTGAGAGAAATTCTGCACGATTGATGTTTTCGTTCATCACGAGGCGGATGTAATCTTCGTTGCCTGCGTGGTGATCGAAGGTGAATTCCACGAGGCGGCGCAAGGCGGCCTCGGGCTCTAAATCATCCAAATGCAGATCCGCTTCAATGGCGCGCACGCGGCGGTAAGCCTCTTCGAGCACAGCCACATACAGGCCTTCCTTGCTCTGAAAATAATAGTAAATCATGCGCTTGCTGGTGCGCGTGCGCTCAGCGATTTCGTCGATGCGCGCGCCGGCCAAGCCTTTGGCTGCGAACTCTTGCGTGGCCACAGCCAAAATCTCCGCCGTCGTGCGAGCAGGATCGTTGGTGCGGCTTGTGCTTGGCCTCAAAGTTTTGCGGTTGTGCGCAGACTCCGCTTTGCTGGTAGCAAGAGTTTTATCAAGCGGTTGGGCTGCTTTTTTTTCAGAATGTACTGCTCCGTTCATAGATGCAGTATATGCTTTGAAGGTGTCTTTGACGCATCACAATGAACGAATTGCTACCTGTTAACAACCTAGAAGCCACGCGAACAGCACAAGCTCCTGCGACCCGCATTTTGCTGCTGGGTGCGCGCGGCTTTATTGGCTCCTATGTGCAGCGGCAAGCTTTGAGCGAGGGCATGAAAGTAGTGGCTGTTTGCCGCGCGCTATCCGCTGATTTGCCAAACATGCCGCATCTGCAATGGCGCTCCCTCCCCTTAGAAACCATGCTGCACACCAGCGATTGGTTGCCGCATTTGCAGGGCATTGACGTGGTGATCAACTGCGTGGGCATTTTGCGCCAGCGCATGGGTGAGCGCTATGAAGATTTGCATCACCTCATGCCTGCTGCACTTGCGTTAGCCTGCGCAGAGCGAGGCGCAAAGCTGATTCACACCTCGGCACTGGGCTTGCACGTCGATGCCAAAAGCCGCTTTTTATCGAGCAAGCTGCGCGGCGAGCAAGCAATTTGCAGCAGCGGCGCAGATTACTGCATCCTGCGCCCCAGTCTGATCGATGGTTTAGGCGGATTTGGTGCGAGCTGGCTGCGCATGCTGGCGAGCTGGCCGCTGCATTTCGTGCCTTCAGGCGCGACAGGGCGTATTGCAGCCGTGCAGGCCAGCGATTTGGCTCTGGCTTATGCGGCGCTGGCTGCCAAGCCTTCTCTTGCTGATTGGCGGGCGGCGAATGTGGGTGGTGTACGGCATTTTGCCTATGGCGAGTATTTGCAACTTCTGCGGGGCGTGGAAGC